>JAYRXP010000088.1:0-4520 GCA_041917395.1 Paludibacter sp. | reverse complement strand
TGGGATATTCACGCATGAATCTGGGCGTCCATTATCCGTCGGATGTATTGGCAGGAGCTATTTTGGGAGCAGGTAGCGCATTTGTAACTTATAAAATTAATGAGTGGTACTGGAAAAAACGCGAAAACAAAAAACTTTTAGTTTTAAAAAACTACAATTCAGGCATTTATGCTCAAATCGAAACATCAGACCATGTAAATGAATAAAATTGGGAACATACTGATTTTGCTTTTTGTTATTTGTGCTTATTCTTCGGTATTAGCTCAGGAAAAGTTAGTTCTGAAAATTATTGACTCCGAGACAAAGGAATCGCTGCCGGCAACAACAATTCGGGATAATAATAAAGTAATTGGAATTACAGATAGCACTGGGAAATACATTTTAGTTTTTGAAAAAAAAGATTACAACCTGAGTTTCGAATGTTTGGGTTACGAAAAGAAGAATTTACAACTTACCAATACATCAAAAGAAACACTCGAAATTTCGCTTACGCCCTCGAACAATATTCTGAACGAAGTTAGTGTAGTGGCTTCGACACGCAACAATCAAAAGATTGAAAATTCGCCTCTGAAAGTTGAAATTCTTGGAAAGGAAGAAATGGACGAGGAAAACTCTATTAAACCCGGAAATATAATAAGTTTACTGGGCGACATGAGTGGGGTTCAATTGCAACAAACAAGTGCGGTAAGCGGCAATACAAGTGTACGTATTCAGGGATTGGACGGACGATATACACAAATCCTGCGCGACGGAATGCCTCTTTACGATGGTTTTAGTGGCGATTTTGGCATTCTGAGCATACCGCCACTCGATTTAAAACAAATAGAACTTATAAAAGGATCAGCATCAACACTATATGGCGGAGGCGCTATTGGTGGTTTGGTTAACATCATCTCGAAAACTCCGCTTACAAAACAGCAGGGTATCGTTACTATAAATCACACTTCGCTCACCGAATCGAACCTGAACGTTTTCTTATCCAAACGCTATTCAAAATTCGGCTACACATTTTTTAGTGGCGTTACGACACAATCGGCTGTAGATGTAAATAAGGATGGATTCTCGGATGTGCCCATGCTTGATAATATTGTTGTTCATCCACGTTTGTTTTATTACCCAAACGATAAAACAATAATTACAGCCGGATATACGGCAACTCTCGAAAACCGCATGGGAGGCGATATGCTGGTTATTGCCGGTAAAGCGAATGCCTTGCATAGCCATTTTGAGACAAATAAAACAATTCGACATTCAGGCGAATTTCTTTACGAACGCAAATTTGCTAAAAACCGAAAACTTAGTTTTAAAAACAGCATTAGTTCATTCGAAAGGCAACAAATAACAGGCAGCTATAATTTCGGAGCCAGACAGCTGGATTATTTTTCGGAACTTTCTTTTTTAATGCCTTACAATTCAAATAGTTTAGTTGGCGGATTAAATTTTACGGGAAATAATTTCAGAAAATTACCTCCGGAAAATATTGCGTTAAATAACTTCAGCAATCAGGTTATCGGTGCATTTGCTCAAAACACCTGGAATTTAAACGAAAGTTTATTAGTTGAAGCCGGCTTGCGTGACGACTATCATTTACAATACGGTAATTTTGTGCTGCCCCGTTTAGCTGCATTTTACCGTTTCGACAAACATTGGGCTACACGAACGGGTGTTGGTATGGGTTATAAAACTCCCGATCCTTTTGCCGCACAGTTGATAGATTATGAGATTAATCAGTTACAACCGGTTGCCGAAACGGTTGGCGCTGAAACATCGACAGGCTATAACATTGAGTTTAATTATAAAACAACCTGGGGAGAAAGCACTTCGTTTTTTATAAATCATGCCTTTTTTCTGACCCGGATTGACAATCCGATTGTGGCAACCCTGCTAAACAATGGCAACGTGATTTTCAGCAATATGACCAGACCGGTTATTTCCGAAGGTTTCGACACCTACATTCGTGCTGAAATTGCAGAATGGGAACTTTATGCCGGCTATACCTTTACAATTGCCAAACGCAGGTATTTAAGTTCGGATCAGTTTATTCCGCTCACGCCTAAAAACAGATTTGCATTTACGCTGGCACGTGATTTCGACGAAATAGGTCTGAGATTCGGAATCGAGGGTTCCTACACGGGGGCGCAGTACCGGTTGGATGCCAGCAAAACACCGGGCTTTTATTTCATGGCTGCAATGGTCGAAAAAAGAATCGGAAAACACCTGAGCTTAGTACTAAATGGCGAAAATCTGCTCGATTACCGCCAAAGCAAAACCGAAAACCTGTTTACAGGCACCATGACAAATCCTGTATTTGTACCACTTTGGGCACCAATAGATGGTCGCGTTCTCAACTTATCGCTGAAGGTACAACTATAACGAAATTTATTTTTTCAAGCTCATGCACTAAACTGCCTTTTGAGTATAAAAAAACCTGTTATACCAGCCAAAAACGACCCAAGCAATATTGCTATTTTGGATATATTTATCAGTTGAATGTTGTCGAAGGCAAGTAAAGTAATAAAAATTGACATTGTAAAACCAATCCCGGCCAAAAAACCTGTGCCTATTATAATTTTCCAATTGACGCTCACGGGCAAAAGGGACAGTCTTAATTTCACTGCCAGATACGAAAAAAGTGTGATACCCAAAGGCTTACCAATAAGAAAGCCAAAGACTATACCCAAACTTTCTGCACTAAATACATCAGTCGCCCACCCTTGCGAAATCACAACTCCTGTATTGGCCAACGCAAAAACAGGCAAAATAACATACGATACCGGCTTGTGCAGCAAATGTTGAAGATAAAATGAAGGCGATGTTTTTTTCGATTTGCCAAAAGGTATAGCAAAAGCCAGCAAAACACCCGTGATAGTAGCATGTACACCCGAATTGAGCATCAAATACCACATCAAAACGCCACCAACTAAATATGGAATCAGATTATAAATTTTTAGTCTGTTCAAAACAATCAAAACGGCATATACCGCAAACGCACCCGCCAAATAGCCAAACGATATCGTTTTTGTATAAAAAAGAGCAATGACGATTATAGCTCCCAAGTCATCGATAACAGCAAGCGCCGTTAAAAAAATCTTGAGCGATAACGGAACTTTATTTCCCAGGAGCGACAATATACCAATTGCAAAAGCAATATCTGTAGCCATCGGGATTCCCGCACCAGCCTGAGTTGGCAACCCAAAATTCAGCAGAATATAAATGGTAGCCGGCACTATCATTCCTCCCAGAGCAGCCGCAACCGGAAGCGAGGCTTTTTTCAGAGTCGACAATTCGCCTTCGTATATTTCGCGTTCAAGTTCGAGCCCTATCAGCAAAAAGAAAACAGCCATTAATCCATCATTCACCCATTCAGCAATCGTATGCGCACCTAAATCATAATTCCAAAATCCCAGATACGAATGCTGGAATGCAGAGTTCGCAAGAATAAGAGAGACGATAGTTGCAACGAGAAGAATTAAACCTGAAGTTTTTTCGCTGTTAAAAAATTCTTTATATAGTTTTGATAATCTCATATCCAAAAAATTAGTGTTTTGCACAAAAATACTGTTTTTTCGTCTATAAGCAATACTGATTTCATAAATAAGGCCATTCAAAATACCTATAGTAAGGTATTGCATATCAACCATAAATTATCGACCTTTGCATCCAAATATCATTTAAATAACAAATAAACAGTATCTTTATCGCCGGCATGCAACACAAATTCACACCGCGCACGCGAATATTCAACCTTATAAACGACGATGCATCATTGCTGTCTTCGGTTAGCCGTTTTGGCATTTCGCTAGGTCTGGGCGAAAAAACCATTCAGGAAGTATGTTCTGCAAACAACATCGATTGTAATACATTTTTGGCTGTAATGAATTTTTTGGCCGAGCAGAATATTGAAGCGGGCGATGTAGTTGAAAATATCTCCATAGAAACTGTTATCAGCTACCTCAAAAACGCTCACACTTATTTTTTGGATTATAAATTACCCGTTTTGCGTGAGAAACTAAACGATGCCGTAACCGAAAGTGAACAAATGCACGCATACAATGTGGTGGTTATGGAGTTTTTTGATGAATACGTGGAAGAGGTAAAAAAACACATGGAATTTGAGGACAAAACGGTATTTCCTTACGTAATGAAGCTACTCAGGGGAACAAAACCGTCCGGTTTTCGGATTGCCGACTTTGAAGATCATCACACCGATGTCGACTCAAAAATTGCTGAATTAAAAAACATTCTGATTAAATATCATCCTGCAGAAAAGGTTAATTACAAACTGAATGATGTACTCCTCGAATTGCTTTGGTGCGAAAAGGATTTGGCTACTCACAATATGGTAGAAGATTTTTTCTTTGTGCCGGTTGTAGAACTTATCGAGAATAAACTTCTAAATTCGACCAACGCATGACGGATGTGATTATTAAAATTGCTATTGCCGATCCGTCAGCCATAATTCGCAGTGGTCTTTCGACATTATTAAAACGGATACAAGGATACCATATTCATACATTCGA
>JAYRXP010000087.1:0-5756 GCA_041917395.1 Paludibacter sp. | reverse complement strand
GTAAACGTTTTGTATTTCGCGTTTCGGGTTCCGTGTTTCTGATTTTTTTTTATATTTTTGCAAATCAAAATATCCATATTAGTTATCAAATTTAATTTTCTCAAATGATAAAAAAAGCGCTGTTTATTCTCGTATTCGTTTTTTCATGGACTTATGGTTTCGCCTGCACCAATTTTTTAGCAGGTAAAAATGCAACTACAGATGGGTCTACTTTCATCACTTACTCAGCCGATTCCTATTTTTTATTTGGCGCCCTTTATCACTATCCGGCAGCCACATACCCCGCAGGCTCAATGCTCGATATCTACGAATGGGATACGGGAAAGTATCTGGGCAAAATTAAACAGGTAGAAAAAACATATTCCGTAATCGGAAATATGAATGAACACCAGCTCTCGATTGGTGAAACCACCTTCGGAGGTCGCGAAGAACTGATTGACACGACCGCAATCATGGACTACGGAAGCCTTATCTATATTACTCTGCAACGGGCAAAAACAGCTCGCGAAGCTATAAAATTAATGACCGACCTCGTCGCCGAATATGGCTATTACAGTTCAGGAGAATCATTTTCGATCGCCGACCCCAACGAAGTGTGGATTATGGAAATGATAGGTAAAGGTCCGAAAAACAAAGGTGCCGTTTGGGTAGCTCAACGCATCCCCGATGATTGCGTTTCGGGACACGCCAATCAGGCACGCATCACCACTTTTCCGTTCGACGACAGAAACAACTGCCTTTATGCCGAAGATGTGATTCTTTTTGCCCGCGAAAAGGGCTATTTCAAAGGCCGCAACTCTGAATTCAGCTTTTCGGATGTGTATGCTCCGCTCGATTACAGCGCTTTACGAATTTGCGAAGCGCGCGTATGGAGTTTCTTCCGTCAGGTTGATCCGGCGATGGATAAATTTATTTCGTATGTTAAAGGCGAAACGGCTCAACGCATGCCTTTATGGGTAAAACCTACTTTCAAGGTCGACGCACAAAAAATGAAAGAATACATGCGTAATCAATACGAAGGAACCGAGTTTGACATGACAAAAGGTGTTTGTGCCGCTCCATTCGGCAGCAAACTTCGTCACAGCCCGCTCAGTTTCAAGGTTGACGGCGTTGAATACATGCATGAGCGTCCGGTTGCAACCCAGCAAAGTGGTTTTGTTTTTGTAGCACAAATGCGAAGCTGGCTGCCCGATTACATTGGCGGTATTCTCTGGTTTGGAGTCGACGATGCTGCAAGCAATATTCTTGTACCAATGTATTGCGGTATTAATGGAGTTCCAAACTGTTATAATCAGCACAATGGAAACCTGCTCGAATACTCTCCTACTTCAGCTTTCTGGATTTATAATCAGGTAGCAAATTTTGCTTATGGCAAATACAGCTACATGATGAAAGACATAAAAGCTGTTCAAACCCAGTGGGAATCGGATTTTCAGAAGTTTGTTCCGGCAGTCGATAAAGCCGCTGTCAATATGTCTGAAACCGATGCGCGGAATTTTCTGACTGGTTTCAGCCACACGCACGCCGAAAACTCGACAGCTGCATGGAAAAAACTGGGCGAAGACCTGTTGGTTAAATACATGGACGGAAATATCAAAAAAGAAAAGGACGGTAAGTTCCTGCAAAACGAATTTCACATTCCACCCGGAATTATTCGTGCCGGATACTCAGAAGAAATTCTTCGTCAGATTGCCAAAGAAAATCCCGGTCAACGTGTAAAAACGGAAGAAGAACTTAAAAACAGGAAATAAGAAAACGACCTGTCGCAAGATAAAAAAAACGCCTGCATCAGTTTTGATGCAGGCGTTTTTTTGGATATAATGCTGAAGTTTATTCTACATTCAATGTTACACGTTTAAAAGCAACACAGGTAACATGTTTTTTAGCAAGCAGTTCTTTTACTGTAATTTTTCCTGCTTCCTCACCACCACCTTCGTATTTTTGTTCCAAAAGAGTATATTCTTTGAAGAACTTAGCCATACGTCCGGCAGCAATACTGTTTACTCTCTGTTCTGGTAACGACGCTGATTTTTCAGCAGTTACTGCTTCCTTAATTTCACGTGCTTTTGCTGCATCTTCTGCTGTAATCCAGCCTTTCGACATATTTGATTCGATATGGGCTTCGCTATCAACGTGAGCAGGGTTAATTCCCGCTTTTTTCAGTGCAACTTCAACTTCCTTGGCAACAAGTTCTGTTTTGGTTTTTTCGATAGCTACAGACAGCTCGTTATCTTTTATCTTTTGAGGTACGGCGGCCTCATCGATAGCCACAGGCGACATTGCCGCAATGTGCATTGCTACGCCGCGAAGGGTTTCGTATTCTGCATCTTTTTCAGCGAAAGCAACCAAACTAACCAGTTTGTTTCCCGGGTGAATATAAGCTGCTGCCGAACCACCTTCTACAAATTCGTAGTAGTCGAGTTCCATTTTTTCACCGGTTACACCCGAACGATCGGTAACAAGTTCAGCCACTGTGCGACCATCAATTATCAACGATTTAACTTCGTCGAGCGATTTTGCTTTCGCAGCCATAGCTGTATCAAGTATTGATTTTGTAAGAGCTACAAAATCGGCATTTTTAGCCACAAAGTCGGTTTCACATTTCAATGCAATAAGGGCTGCAAAACCTTCAACAGCTGCACCTAATACACAACCTTCTGAAGCTTCACGGTCGCTGCGTTTTGCAGCTACAGCCTGACCTTTTTTACGAATAATTTCAATTGCTTTTTCGAAATCGTTTTCTGCTTCAATCAAAGCATTTTTGCAATCCATCATACCGGCGCCGGTCATGGTACGCAATTTCGAAATATCTGCCATTGTTACTGCCATAATATAGCCCCCTTTAATTCCCCGGAAAGGGGAAAATCTGGTGGGATAGACTTTTTAAATTTTTATAATGTATTTATTAAATTCGATTTTTCAAAAAAATGAGTTACAAGCATTATATTAACCCGCAACTCATTTTTGTATATAAATTAATAATTGTCAATTATCAATTGTCAACTATCAATTTGATTTACTCTTCTTCTTTGATGAATTTCTTAACCACGTTAGCATTCAACGCTTCGTCATCATCTTTCTGAGTACGTGGGCGTTTTGTGATACGCGATTTTTTCTCTTTCGCTGCAGGAACTTCCGATGCTTCGGTATCAACCTTTTCAATCTTACGTTCTTCCAAACCTTCCAACATAGCCTCAACCATAGCTCCCAAAATTACGTCAACCGATTTTGTAGCGTCGTCGTTTGCAGGAATTACAAAGTCAATACCATTTGGATTCGAGTTTGTATCAACAATTCCGAATACAGGAATACCCAAACGTTGAGCTTCCTTAACAGCGATATGTTCTTTCATTACGTCGATTACAAACAAAGCCGAAGGCAAACGTGTCAAATCGGCAATCGAACCTAAGTTCTTTTCGAGTTTTTCGCGTTGGCGGGCAATCTGTAATTTTTCGCGTTTCGAGATATTATCAAAAGTACCATCGGTAGTCATTTTATCGATAGTAGTCATTTTTTTAACAGCTTTACGGATAGTTGGGAAGTTGGTCAACATACCACCAGCCCAACGCTCGGTAATATAAGGCATTCCAACCTGTTGTGCACGTTCAGCAACTACATCTTTTGCTTGTTTTTTTGTAGCAACAAAAAGCACTTTGCGACCTGATTTAGCAATTTGTTTCAAAGCAGATGCAGCTTCATCAATCTTCACGACTGTTTTGTGCAAGTCGATAATGTGGATATCATTACGCTCCATAAAGATATAAGGAGCCATAGCAGGATTCCATTTGCGTTTTAAGTGGCCAAAGTGGCAACCTGCTTCTAATAGTTGTTCAAAATTTGTTCTTGACATTTTTTGTTTTTTTAATTTGTTTACTTTCTTCTTTTTGTCGAAATCAATTCGCGGGTAGCCATCCAGTGTCTATGAGTCCCGTGAATTTAGATACTAAACCTAATCCATTTACTATTTATTCATTTACCATGTACTATTTGAAATTAAACAGCATACTGAAATGGTAAATTGTAAATCGAAAAATGGTAAATGATTTTAACGTTTCGAGAACTGGAACCGCTTGCGTGCTTTTGGTTGACCCGGTTTTTTACGTTCCACTTCGCGTGGGTCACGTGTCATGAAACCTTCCGATTTCAGAGCCGGTTTGTCTTCAGCATTGATTTTAACCAACGCGCGGGCAATTGCCAAACGCAAAGCTTCCGATTGTCCTTTGAAACCACCGCCATCAAGATTTACTTTGATGTCGTATTTTTCAGCCACACCTAATTTATTTAATGGTTGTTTTACAACGTATTGCAAAAGTGGCGATGGGAAATAAACGGCAAGGTCACGTTTGTTGATAGTGATTTTACCACTTCCTTCGCTCACGAAAACACGGGCAATAGCTGCTTTTCTTCTTCCTAAGGCATTTACTACTTCCATACTGATTATTTAAGTGTGTTTAAATCGATTAATTTGGGTTGTTGAGCTTGCTTGTCGTGTTCTGCTCCTTCGAAAACATAAAGATTTCCGAGCAACTGTGCACCTAATTTGTTTTTAGGAAGCATGCCTTTAACCACTTTCTTGATGAGTTTTTCAGCGCTTTTGTCCAACAACTGAGCCGGAGTCATTTCGCGTTGTCCGCCCGGATAACCTGTGTGACGCAAATAAATGCGATCGTTCCATTTGTTACCTGTAAGCTGCACTTTTTCAGCATTGATAATAATTACATTGTCGCCGCAATCAACATGCGGAGTAAAACTGGGTTTGTATTTTCCGCGCAAAAGTTTAGCAACTTTTGTGCCCATACGTCCCAATACCAAATCGGTAGCATCCACTACTACCCATTCTTTCTGCACGGTCGCTTTGTTGGCAGAAATGGTCTTATAACTTAACGTATCCACTTTATAAAAATGTTTTTTAATTAATTAATTGCTGTTTTTCGTCGTTTTCAGTACTGCTTTTGAATGAGGCTAATCGGCACAAAAACAATAAGTTACAACCACAAAAAACAAACTATTACACTGGGATAATAAACGGACTGCAAAAATAGTCTTTTTATTTGGATTACCAAATAGTTAGCTATTTTTTTTCAACTACAAATTTCGGGGTAGGAAATAAGCAAAAAAAGAAATCGTGCGGTGACTTTTTATTTCGTGTAACGTCTTTTTCGGAATATCTGATAAAGCACACCGGAAAGCACTACCAATATTAATGGTAAAGTTACACTGAATATTTGCCAGAAAAGTTTTTCGTCGGCTATTAGTTTTTTATTTAAAAGGCGCAATTTCAGCGAACGCGAACGCAACTCAAGCCAGCGCGGATCGTCGGCTAAGTATAAAACGGCATTCTGAATAAATTCGCGATTGCCAAATTGCTGGTTCATATAGCGGTCGAAACCCAGCGGTAGTGTTGTGCTGTCGCTGGCCACTCCGTTTGTTTCGTTGCGGATTATGTCACCATCACCTATAACAATCTGTTTTGCAGCACGACCCAACGCCGACGGCTCAACAACGCCCAACAACCCTTCGGGCACAAGTCTGTTCTCAAAATTTGAACGGAATCGACCTTCGAGAAGCACCGCAACCGGCATATAAGCCTGATTAAAATAGTTTTTGTCTTTCGGATCCGGCAGAGCACCCAAATCGATAGTGGCAGGAGTTACCACTGCATGTGTATTATCCGAAGTAGCCAGGAGCAATGCTGTTCTGACATCTTTATTAACTCCAACAACCTCTACCGACGATGCAAATTCACTCTTCACTTC
>JAYRXP010000086.1:0-5110 GCA_041917395.1 Paludibacter sp. | reverse complement strand
GAGTCGTATGTAAATACCAATTACACACGTACAGCCATTTCGTTTATTCTGGCCATAACGCTGGTTGGTATTCCGTTTTTCGGATCGCATGTGGTTGCCGGTTTGATAATCGTAGCGGCTCTGTTGTTTGTGTTTTTCTACAAAAAGAATTTTATCAACGCCCGTTGGTTAAATACTGCACTGGCAATGATAACTGTTATCCTTATCGGATATTCTTCGTACACGGTTATTGTTATTCGTTCGGCTGCCCAAACTCCAATGGATCAGAACTCACCGGATAATGTTTTTGCATTAAAATATTATTTGAACCGTGAACAATACGGCGATCGTCCGTTGATTTATGGTCCGGTGTACAATGCTCCGGTTAAACTTAGAGTTGAGGGAAATAACTGTATTCCCGAAGAAGAAAAAGGAGAGGCGCAATATACGCCAAAACCCAAAACTTCGCCCAATGATAAGGATGAATATCTGCTCACCGGCTACAAAACCGACTACGTAATGGACGAGCGCTTTAATATGCTTTTCCCACGTATGTACAGCACGCAACAATCGCATATCGATGCTTACAAGCAGTGGGCTGACATACAAGGTACGCCTATAACATTCGATTATTGCGGTCAGCAACGTACCGAAAATAAACCTACGTTTGGCGAAAATCTGAAATTCTTCTTCGACTATCAGGTTCGCTTTATGTATTGGCGTTATTTTATGTGGAATTTTGCCGGTCGTCAGAACGATATACAGGGACACGGTGAGGTTGATCATGGAAACTGGATAACAGGTTTTAAATTTATAGATAATTATCTGGTTGGAAATCAGGATAATTTGCCTTCGGAGCTCTATGAAAATAAAGGAATGAATAAATACTATTTGCTACCGTTGATTCTTGGAATTTTCGGTATTGTATTCCAGTTTTACGGAGGCAAAGAAGGTCGACACGGATTTTGGGTAACTATGTTGCTTTTTGTGCTGACAGGTTTGGCTATTGTGGTTTATCTTAACCAGACGCCTTATCAGCCACGTGAACGTGATTACGCGTATGCCGGTTCGTTTTATGCTTTCTCAATCTGGATAGGACTTGGTGTGCTTGGTATCATAAAAGCAATTGATAAATATATTCCAAAAACAGTTGCTGCTGCTTTGATTTCGCTTTTGGCACTGGGGGTTCCCGCATTGATGGCTTCTGAAAACTGGGACGACCATGATCGCAGCAATCGGTTTGTAGCGCGCGACTTTGGTGGAAATTACCTGGCGTCAATCAAGCCCAATGCAATAATATTTACAAACGGCGATAACGACACTTTCCCGCTTTGGTATAATCAGGAAGTGGAAGAAAACCGCACAGATGTACGTGTTTGTAACCTTAGTTATTTGCAAACCGACTGGTACATTGACCAAATGAAACGTGCTGCCTACAAATCGGATCCACTTCCAATTTCGTGGACTCCGGCCGATTATGTGTCAGGTAAAAACGAAGTGGTTTGGGTTGAAGAACAGCTTAAGGAACCGTTGGATCTTAATACTGCTTATGATTTTCTGCTCAAACGCGGACAATTTAAAGACGTGGAAGGCGATGGCTTTATTCCTACCAAACAGTTGTTCCTGCCCGTGGATGCCAATCAGGTTGTGAAAACAGGTACTTTGCCGGCCGAACGTGCTGCCGAAATAATTCCACAGATAAATATTGATTTGACGCAGCGTCGTTTGACCAAAAGCGAGTTGATGATTTTGGAGATGTTACGTACCAATAACTGGAAACGTCCGATTTATTTTGCGGTAACGGTTGGTGATGACTACTATCTTGGTTTGAACGATCATTTTGAACTTACAGGATTGGCTTATCAGGTTTTACCTGTGGGACAAAAAGGTGCCGGTTCGGGTGTGAATACCAAAGAGATGTACGAAAATATGATGACTAAATTCCGCTACGGAAACATTAGCGATCCAAAAGTTTATCTCGACGAAAATACATTGCGCATGTGCCGCACGCACAGAATGATGTTCTCGCAGTTGGTTGGAGCGCTATACAATCAGGGCGACTCTGCAAAGGCGCTTAAGGCGTTGGATTACTGCCAGAAAGTGATTCCGGGAACAACCGTTCCTCACGATTACATATCCACCATGCTCGCTGAGTACTATTACAAACTGGGTGAAGCGCAAAAAGGTGATGCTATTATGGAAGATGTGGCTAAAAATGCTGTCGAAAATCTGACATGGTATTTCAGCCTGACTTCTGTACAACGAAGCAGTGTCAACAACAGAATAAGTCATAATCTTGCTGTTTTGAATCAGGTTCTTCGTATTTGTGATCAGGAAAAACAAAAACGCATTCTGGACAAGTACCTGCCGGTATATATGAATTTTACCAAAGGTGCTGATATGTAATGAATGCCCAGTTTCCGCGTTTTTTGCGTCCGTTTTTCGGGAAAGATATTCTCTGGCGAAAAAAAACATCATCGAAAGTGATTTACCTCACATTCGATGATGGGCCGGTTCCCGATGTAACGCTGCAGGTGCTCGATATTCTGGATAAATATAACTGGAAGGCAACTTTTTTTTGTGTTGGCGATAATGTAAAAAAGTATCCCGACATTTATGAAGAAGTGGTAAAGAGAGGACACAAAACGGGAAATCACACATTTAATCATATCAGGGGTTTCAGTTACAATGCCGATGATTATTTCAGGAATGTGGAAAAAGCATCGGAAGTTATTGATAGCAAGTTGTTTCGACCGCCGCACGGACAGATAACAAAACAACAAATCAGCCGGCTGAAAAATGATTACCGGATTGTGATGTGGGATGTGATAACACACGATTATAACTCTAATCTCACCTCGGAGCAGGTTTTTAAAAATGTAAAAAGATATCTGCGGAAAGGTTCGGTTGTTGTTTTTCACGATTCGGTAAAAGCGAAGAATAATGTGCTTCAGGTATTGCCTATGGCAATTGAATTTTGGAAAAAAGAAGGATATGATTTCGGGATTTTATAAATTGCATACACATTAATTGTTTACAGTTCTGAACTATGAAAGAATCAATTCTACACTATGTTTGGGAGCAAAAGCTGTTTAGTCAGCACGATTTGCAAACAACCGATGGTGAAATAGTTGAGGTGATAGATACCGGCAGATTAAATACAGATGCCGGACCCGATTTTTTTAACGCGAAAGTAAAAATCGGCAAAACAATCTGGGCAGGAAATATCGAAATTCACACGCTTGCGAGCGATTGGAAAAAGCACAACCATCAAACAGATAAGTCGTACGATACGGTTATATTACATGTGGTACGAAAAGCAGATGAGGAAGTTTTCAGGCAGGATGGTGAAAAAATTCCGGTGGTTGAGTTACAATTTCCGACTGAAATAGAACGGAATTACAAGGCACTTTTCAGTGAAAAGAAGTGGATTGCATGTGCTGATAAAATTTCGGAAGTGCCGCAGATCTTTATTAATAGCTGGAAAAATGCATTGCTTACCGAGCGACTGCTTTCCAAGACAAGCGCCGTTAAAGACTTACTGAACGAAAGTAATAATCATTGGGAAGAAGCATTTTACATCACGCTTGCGCGTAGCTTTGGCTTTGGAACAAATAGTCAGGCTTTCGGCATGCTGGCAAAGTCGTTGCCGCTTTCAGTGCTTGGAAGACATAAAGATGCTGTTTTTCAGATCGAAGCATTGCTTTTTGGACAGTCAGGTTTGCTGGATGGTGGCAAAACCGATGAATATAAATTGAAACTCAGAAAAGAATATGATTTTCTGAAAGTAAAATACGGATTGAAACCGATTGATGGTTCGTTGTGGAAGTTGTTGCGACTCAGACCTGATAATTTTCCGCATGTGCGGTTGGCTCAGTTTGCAGCTGTGATTCACAATTCGTCCAAATTATTTTCGAAAATAATAGAAAGACCTGAAGTAGACTATCTCATTACTTTGTTTGGTTGTGAATGTTCGGAATATTGGAAGTCGCATTATCTTTTTGGCGAAGAAAGTAAGCCGAAAAGCCGCAAGTTGGGTAAAAACTCGATATACGGATTGCTTATAAATACGGTAATTCCCTGTCTTTTTTATTATGCCGATCGCAACGGGAATGAAGAGTTAAAGGACAAAGCCCTGAGTTTACTGGAGCAAATTCCGGCCGAACAGAATTCCGTAATAAGCGGGTGGACTAATCTGGGAATTGAAATTAATTCAGCCTTTGATTCGCAGGCATTTTTGCAATTGAAAAAAATGTATTGCGACGAAAAGAATTGTCTGCGCTGCCGTATTGGACACAAAGTGTTGACGAAAAAGATTGAAATTAGAAATTAGAAAATGGAAATTAAGAAATTTATTCTTAAAATATTTATCGCACTATCGATCGGATTGCTGGTATATGCTTGTGCCAATAAAGCGCAGGGGCCCACTGGTGGGCCAAAAGACGAAACGCCACCAAGAGTTATGAAGTCGACTCCTCTGAACGGTGCTTTGAATTTTAGGAAAAAGGAAATCCAGATTGTTTTTGACGAAAACGTAACGGTTGAGAAACCAAACGAATCAATAATTATATCGCCTCCACAAGCCAAACAGCCGGATGTGAAAGGCAATGCGAAAGTTGTCACCATTCAGTTTGAAGATAATCTGAAGGACAGCACAACTTATACGATCAACTTTGGAAGTTCTATTGTGGATTTAAATGAAAAAAATCCGTTGAAAGATTTCCGTTTTGCTTTCTCAACAGGCAGTCAGATAGATACGTTGCAGGTTTCGGGAACGTTGATTAATGCCGAGGATCTGAATCCGGTTTCGGGAGTTATTGTTGGTATTTATGCCGAAGATAATGACTCCGTTTTTTTTAAAAAGCCATTTTTGCGAATTGGTAAAACCGACGAAAACGGGCATTTTAGTATTGATAATTGTAAGCCGGGTAAATACAGAATCTACGCGCTGGGCGATGTAAGCAAGGACTATTATTATCAGCCCGGCGAGAATGTGGCGTTTATTGATTCGCTCATTTCGCCTCTTGCCACTACTGTCGAAAAACAGGATACGTTGTGGAAGGATACGCTGACCATTGACACAGTACGTACGATAACTGTAACCCGTTTTTTGCCTGATAATCTATTGTTT
>JAYRXP010000085.1:0-5113 GCA_041917395.1 Paludibacter sp. | reverse complement strand
TGGTTCTATTTCAAAAAAAAATATATTCAGTTCGAGTAACTAATCTCTTCCTCCCCTTTAGGGGTTGGGGGCAGATTTTACCTTTGCTTCAAACTCATGCCTGAAATGCCTGATGGCAGCTGCTACCGGCCACGAAGCGGCATCGCCCAGCGGGCAAATGGTGTTTCCTTCAATTTTCGAAGCAATACTTACCAGCAAATCAATATCTTTCATTCTGCCTTCTCCATTCACAAATCTATTAAGTATGCTTTCGAGCCAGCTTGTACCTTCACGGCAGGGCGAACATTGTCCGCACGACTCGTGATGATAAAAACGGGAGAAATTGAACGTGTTTTTTACAATGCACTGATCCTCATCGTACACAATAAACCCTCCGGAACCGAGCATCGAACCGCTTACAAATCCACCTTCCGATAATGACTCGTAACTCATCAATCGTGGCTGACCTTCAGCTGTTTTTAAAATCAGATGTTTTGGTAAAATGGGAACCGACGAACCGCCCGGAATTACAGCTTTTAGCTCTTTACCGTTTTTAATGCCACCACAATATTTTTCGCTGTAAATAAATTCCTCCACAGGCAAGCCCATTTCTATTTCGTAAACGCCTGGCTTATTGATGTTCCCACAGGCCGAAATCAGTTTTGTTCCGGTACTGCGACCAATACCGATTTTAGAATACGCTTCGCCTCCGTTGTTTACAATCCAGCCAATATTGGCTAATGTTTCCACATTGTTTACAACTGTAGGACAGCCATACAAACCTTTGATAGCAGGAAATGGCGGTTTTAAACGCGGATTACCACGTTTTCCTTCGAGCGACTCGAGCAAAGCAGTTTCCTCTCCGCAAATGTATGCTCCTGCGCCACTGTGAACATGAATGTCTAAATCGTAACCCGAACCCAGAATGTTTTTTCCTAAAAATCCGGCTTTGCGGGCTTCTTTAATCGTTTCGTTCAGAATTCCGATAACGGCTTTAAACTCACCACGCACATAAATATACGCTTTATTCGACCCCAGAGCATAAGCTGCACAAATCATTCCTTCAATCAGACGATGCGGAATATTCATCAGCAAATAGCGGTCTTTAAAGGTTCCCGGCTCACTTTCGTCGGCATTGCAAACCAGATAACGCGGGTTATCCGTTTTTTTGTCGATAAAACTCCACTTCATTCCGGTTGGGAATCCTGCTCCACCACGTCCGCGCAGTCCCGAAGTTTTCACTTCTTCCACAATCTGATCGGGTGTAAGTGTTTTAAGCGCTTTTTCCACCGATGCATATCCTCCATGTTGGAGGTAAGCATCAATGTGGCGAATGCCTTCAACCTCAATATGTTCTAAGATAATCTTTCTTTCCATGTCAGCTCTTCGGGTTTCTTAATATCACTTTTGCTGCGCAGGTCAGCAATAATTTCATCTATTTTATGAATATCCAGAAATTCGTGGAATTCAGTGTTAACCTGCATTACAGGTGCCGAACCACATGCTCCCAGGCATTCAACTGCTTTTAGCGAAAATAAATTATCCGGTGTGGTTTCACCCACTTTTATCTGCAATTTTTCTTCCAGATAAGCAATGATTTCTTCGCCACCACAAATGGCACAGGGGCCTGTCTGACACACTTCAATCACATATTTCCCAACCGGGTCGATGTAAAACTGCGAATAAAACGTAGCCACTTCGTACACTTCAATCGGTGTGATTTGCAGCAATTCGGCCACATAATCCATAATGTCCACATTCAGACTTCCACCAAGTTCTTCCTGTGCAATATGCAGAACCGGAATCAGAGCCGATTTTTGCTGACCTTCAGGATAATGCGAGATAATACTTTGTATTTTCTCCAGAGTCTCAGGCGTAAAGGCGATTTTTAATCCTTTCTTTACGTAGAGTTTATGTTTAAAATATTTCTGACTCATTCTTGTTTTTCTAATTATCAATTATTAATTGTTAATTATTAATTGTTTAAGCGTCCAACTCTCCTGCAATCACATTCATGCTACTCATTGTCAGAATGGCATCGGACAACGAAGCTCCTTCGATAATTTCAGGAAAAGCCTGATAATAGATAAATCCCGGGCGACGGAAATGCAGGCGTTGCGGCGTGCGACCACCATCGGCAACCAGATAAAAACCCAGTTCTCCATTGGCAGCTTCCACAGCACTGTATATTTCTTTTTCAGGAACATCAATTTCGCCCATAATCATTTTAAAATGAGCAATAAGCGGTTCCATCTGACTGTAAACTTCTTCTTTCGGGGGGAGGAAAAATGCCGGAACTTCGGTGTTGAACTTGCCTTCAGGCAAATTATTTAACGCGTTGTTAATCATTTTGATACTTTCCCACATTTCGGTCTGGCGAACGCAGAAACGATCGTACACGTCACCGTTTTGTCCTACCGGAACTATAAAGTCGAAATCGTTGTATGAGCAATAAGGCTCCATTACACGCACATCGTAGTCGATACCTGCTGCCCTTAAATTCGGTCCTGAGAAACTGTAATTCAATGCGCGTTCGGCCGAAATACCTCCAACGTTTACTGTTCTGTCCATAAATATACGGTTACGCATCAGCAGGTTCTCAAACTCATGAAGCACTTTCGGCAGGCGATTCATTAAATCTTTTATTTTCTGAATGGCTTTAGGCGAAAAATCCCTGTCGAAACCACCCACACGTCCCAGATTGGTAGTGAGTCGCGCTCCGCATAACTCTTCGTATATTTCGTAAATAGCTTCACGTTCCTGAAACACATAAACAAAGCCGGTCAGCGCTCCACTATCCACACCAATCACACTGTTGCAAATCAGATGGTCGGCAATGCGTGCCAGTTCCATAACGATAATACGCATGTAATCAACGCGTTTGCCGGGCTCAACTCCGAGTAATTTTTCAACTGCCAAATGCCAGCCAATATTATTGATAGGCGACGAACAGTAGTTTAAACGGTCGGTAAGCGTAGTGATTTGATAATACGGTCGGCGTTCGGCTATTTTTTCAAATGCACGGTGTATGTATCCAATGGTTTGTTCGGCATCCACTATTGTTTCGCCATTCATGGTCAGTACATTCTGAAAAATACCATGAGTAGCAGGGTGAGTCGGTCCAAGGTTTAGCGTGCTATATACCTTTTCATCCTCTTTTGTTAAGTCTAAATGGTGCTCCGAATTTATGGTTTTCATTATTTTACTATTTGCCCCTAACCCCTAAAGGGGAACCGGAAGCATTTATTCATTAAACAATTTTGTTTCTTGTTCTTATTCCCCCTTTAGGGGGTTAGGGGGCTCTATTTACCGCCCAAAAAAACGATCGTCTTTATCTGTCCGTGTGGCGTCTTCGAGCGGATACTCTTTGCGCATTGGATGATAATCCATAAACTCCACATTCAGAATACGTTTCAGATTCGGATGGTCTGTGAACTCAACTCCGTAAAAATCAAAGGTTTCCCTTTCCATCCAGTTTGCGCCCGAAAATATCGAAACCACACTTTCTACCTGCGGATCGGCTTTCGTTACGAATGTTTTGAGGCGTATGCGTTTGTTTTCAACCAGATTATGCAGATGATAAACCACGCCTAATTCTTTTTCCTGTTCCGGAATGTGAATTCCGCAGATATCAGTCAGAAAAATAAAATCAAGCTCATCTTTCAGGTAAACTATTATTTTTTTGATTGAATCAGAAGTAATTACAAGTGTAAGTATATCTGCATTCTCGTCAACTGAAAGTATGTTTTCTGCAAAATTTGCATTTAGTTTTTCTAAAACCATTGTCTCAGGGATATTGTTATTTGCACTTAGTGCGTTATTATGCTTCGCTGTTCTTTACTTCGTGTTCTTTATTTCCGTTGGTGATTGATCGCTGTTTGTGTTTCGCACGTTGTTTTTTAATTAACACATCACCACATCACCACATCATCACATCATCACATTATCACATCACCACATCAGTATCTTCTGTTGTCTGCTGTTTGTGGACCATTATTCCGTAGCTTTCAAGCATATCTTTATATTCTTTACTGTAGCGTCGGCGTAGCGGTTCATTTCCAACCAGTTCCTGAATTTTCATAAATCCGTCGATAATCTGTTCCGGACGGGGAGGACAACCCGGTACATAAACATCCACCGGCACAACCTTATCAATTCCCTGAAGAACGCTGTAGGTGTCGAAAACACCACCGCTCGAAGCACATGCCCCTACGGCAATAACCCAGCGTGGTTCAGCCATTTGCTCGTAAACCTGTTGCACAACCGGAGCCATTTTCTTGGCAATAGTTCCCATTACCATTAATAAGTCGGCTTGTCGTGGCGAAAAACTCAATCGCTCGGCACCGAAACGTCCTAAATCGTAGTGTGCGCCCATGGTAGCCATAAACTCGATACCACAACACGAAGTAGCAAACGGAAGAGGCCACAGCGAGTTTTTTCGAGCCAGTCCCACTGCCTGATCGAGCGTAGTTGCAAAGAACCCGTGGCCACCATAGCCATCCGGTGCTTCAACTACATTATATTTTTTATCTTTATTTTCACTCATAAAATTATTATCTGTTGTCCGTAGTCAGTTGTCTGTCGTCAAAATTTTATTCCTGATCTTTATTCCAGTCCAGTGCACCCTTCTTATATATATAGAAAAAGCCGAATATAAAGATGGCCATAAAAAGTAACATATATAAGAATCCACTCCAGTCGGCATCTTTGAAATTTACAGCCCACGGGTAGAAAAATATCACTTCCACATCGAAAAGTACAAAAAGAATAGCAATAAGAAAGTATTTAACCGAAAACGGGAAGCGTGCGTTACCTTGTATTTCAATACCGCATTCGAAGTTTTCTTCTTTTTTGAGTGTTCTTACCCGTTTTCCGGTTTTCAGAAGTACGTTCGTAATTGTCATTGTGAGCACCACAAACGAAAGTGCCACAAATGTCTGTATCAATACCGGCTGATAGTCCGATGCAAAATAATTTATATCCATTATACCTTAATTTGGGTGCAAAATTAAAGAAAAATTTCCGTAATTGGTTGCAAAAAAATAAATTGTCTATCTGTATTTGTTCGAAATCAGTTTAAATTGCTGAAAAATAGTTGATTATAAATTTTACTTTTTGACTGCCCTTCTAAAAT
>JAYRXP010000084.1:0-6773 GCA_041917395.1 Paludibacter sp. | reverse complement strand
TTTTTGAATGAAATATTTTTAGCTGTTTCGAGCGAACGTCCCCACGCCATTTCGCGGCCAAAATAATGACGCTGAACTACTTCCACAGCCTGTTCATTTTGCAGTTTTGCCTCCACAATCGAAGCGGAATCGATGGATGCTGCCAGTTGAGTTATGTTTTTGCTTATATGCAAATCCTGCAATACGCTTTCGTCGAAACGGTTAAACTCCGAATCAAAATCGATCAGAATCTCTTTTGTCCCGAAGGTTTCGCGCCGATAGGGAATACTATTCGAATTATAACTAAAACTCTGACTTTTAAGATTTTCAAAACTCTCACCGTCAAACAATTGTAGCAACAGGTATTTCTTGTCCGCACTGAATTTTATCCTCCCTGAATCGGCAAGCATAACGGTTGCATTGTCGAAACCTCCCGAAAAATCATAAATCATCATATCCTTCAGCAGGCCGTTTTGCTTCTCGCGCACATACAGATTCACACCCGGAATACCGGAGTAAAACTCACCGGAAGGTATATCGAGTTCGGGAGATTTTTGTCTCAGCGAAAAAATTAATGTCCAGAGCTTGGATTGCGTTACAGGTAGTACGTTGTTGGAGAAATAAAATGCTGCCACACAAATGACAGCGATAAAAACAACCAATGGTCGGATAATACGGAAAAGTGAAATACCGGCCGATTTCATGGCAGTGAGCTCAAAATTTTCGCCCAGATTACCAAAAGTCATGAGCGAAGCCAGCAAAATAGCTAACGGCAGCGCCATTGGCACCAACGAAGCCATTGCATACATAAAAAACTCCGCAATCACGCCGATTCCGATACCTTTTCCAATTAAATCATTAAAATGTTTCCACAAAAATTGCATCAACAAAATAAAAATACATATCAGAAAAGTCATCACAAACAGCGTGATAAATCTTTTAAATACGTATAAATCAATGGTTTTTATGCGAAACATTGGATATCTGACGGTTTTTTTTATAGGGCAGCAAAGTTAGTTCAAAAAACTTGAATTTGCAAAGAGAACGAAACTATCGGAAAGTTATTGCCGGTTATTTTTTCCGAAACAACCACAGTCCTGCGAAAGTAACAAATCCATTTATCATAAGCAATTCATAACCAAACTTGTAGCTCATGTAATGTTCAAAAAAATAATCCAGTGCAAAACAAAAAAGCGGAGAAACAATGGCTATAAAAGGAATAAATCTATCTTCAGTTTTAATTTTTGTAAACAATCCGAAGGAAAACATGCCCAATAGCGGACCATAGGTATAAGAAGCGATAATATAAATAGCATCAATCACGCTTTTATCATTTATAGCTTCGAAAGCAAGAATAATAAGCACGAAAAGCAGCGAAACACCAATATGAATTTGGCGGCGATGGCGCGTGGCAACTGTAGCCTCGTCATGCTGAACACCCAGAATATCAACTGCAAAGGAAGTAGTAAGAGCCGCAAGCGCTGAATCGGCACTCGAAAATGCAGCTGCAATAATTCCGACAAGAAACAACACCAAAACGGTTTGACCCAGGTAATTAGTAGCAAACATTGTCAGAATCTGATCTGATTTTTCGGGAAGCACCACCCCATTCTGACCCGCAAGCATAAGCAACATCATTCCCAACATAAGAAACAGCAAATTTACGGGTACAAAGGATATTCCATACCAGTACATATTTTTTTTTGCATCTTTCAGATTGCGGCAGGTGAGGTTTTTTTGCATCATATCCTGATCGAGACCAGTCATAACAATAGCTATAAAAATACCACTGAAAAACTGTTTGAAAAAGTTTTGTTTTGAGTGCCAGTCGTCGAATACAAAAATACGGGAATGCTGTTGTTCGAAAATTGCAGAAAGAAGATTTCCAGAGCCTAAATTCAATTGTGCTGACACCTGAACAACCAGCAATATAAGTGCGGCAATCATAATTATTGCCTGCAGTGTATCAGTCCAAACAATTGTTTTAATGCCACTTCTGTAAGTATAAAGCCAGATAAGCAAAATAGTAGAGCACACTGTAATCACAAACGGAACTTTCCATGCATCGAAAACAACCGTTTGCAAAATGGCGGCTACAACATACAGACGAGCCGATGCTCCGATTGTTTTGGACAATAGAAAAAATGAAGCACCTGTTTTGTAGGCATTTTTCCCGAATCGTTGTTCCAGATACGTATAAATAGATGTAAGCTGAAGCCGGTAATACAACGGAAGCAACACATTGGCAATGACCAAATAACCAAAAAAGAAGCCAAAAACCGTTTGCATATACGTAAAATCGATACTACGGACCATGCCGGGCACCGAAACAAAACTCACGCCCGAAATGGATGACCCAATCATACCTATAGCCACCACCCACCAGGGCGATTTGCGGTTGCCCAGAAAAAACGCATCATTATCAACAGCATTCCGGCTGACAATAAATGAAATAAGAAGCAATAATGAAAAATAAACAGCTATTATTATGAGAATAGTTGTACCTGACATGGCTTTTAAATTTTAATTTGCAAAGGTACAAAAAAACCATTTAACAATATTCGGCTATACTTCAAATTGAGTTGTGTCAATATTTTTTTGTAAATTTGCAGGCAAAAAATAAGAAAATCAGTTTGTTCGTATTGTGAGTCAGACACTTTATTCATCAGCATTACTCGAAAATGCCGTTCAGGAATTTTCAAAACTACCGGGTATTGGTCGTAAAACCGCCCTCCGGCTGGTGCTGCATTTGCTCAGAAAGGAAAAGAGCGAAGTGGAAAGTTTTGGCAATTCGATGATTCAGTTGCGCCGCGACATTGTTTACTGCAAAGTTTGTCACAACATTTCGGACACCGAAGTTTGCGGAATATGCAGCAACAGCTCACGAGATGCAGCAACAATATGTGTGGTTGAAACGGTAAAGGATGTGATGAGTATCGAAAATACGCAGCAATACAGGGGATTGTATCATGTTTTGGGTGGTGTAATTTCGCCCATGGATGGCATCGGTCCGGCCGATCTGGAGATTGAAAGTCTGGTGAAAAGAGTTTCAGAGAACGGAATAAGCGAAATTATTCTGGCTTTGAGTACCACCATGGAAGGCGATACAACCAATTTCTACCTGTTCAGAAAACTGGCTCCGTTCAACGTAAAAATAACGACTATAGCTCGTGGAATTTCGGTTGGAGGTGAGTTGGAATATACCGACGAGGTTACACTTGGTCGCTCCATTATAAACAGAGTAGAATTTACAAATTCATATAAATAATTTTATGAAACAAACATATAATCAACTAATTATAAGTTATTACATTGTCTATTTTGCGGCTGTTGCTGCAGCGGCTTCGGGCTTCAGCATTCTGAAATCGGGCTTTCGGATAGATCCGCTCAGCGAAACCGGAATAGCTCTGAATTCGATACTTATTTTGTTCATTTTGGGTTCAGTTCCGGCTACTCTGGCCGTATTTAATAAGCTGACAAAAAAATGGATTGAAACAGACGACGAACAAACACGACTAAAAAAATACAAAATTGCCGGAACAATCCGCATTTTGATTCTGGGATTAGCACTGATACCCGGAATTTTATTTTTTTACATAATGAACTCGCAATCCATGCTTTTCTGTGCAGGTATTGCCCTGATTGCTCTGTTTTTTTGCAAACCGACCAAAGCGAAAATCACCAGAGAACTCAACTTAGACGAAACTTTAAAATAACAAATCTTTAAACATTTATGCTTACAATAGCTGTAGATTTCGACGGAACAATAGTTACTCACGAATATCCGCGAATTGGAAAAGAAATTCCGTTTGCCATTGATACACTTCTGAAAATTCAAAAAGATTTTCAGGCCTGCCTTATTCTGTGGACAGTTCGCGAAGGACGTGAACTGGATGATGCCATAGAGTTTTGCAAAAACCGGGGGCTTGAATTTTATGCCATAAACAATAATTACCCCGAAGAAAAAGAAACGGACAAACAGCCCCGCAAGTTAAAAGCCGACGTATTTATCGACGACCGGAATTTGGGCGGTCTGCCCGACTGGGGCGTTATATACCAAATGATTGCATCCGGAAACCCGCTCAAACCTGCGCCCACACAACTTTTAAGCGACTATCCGCTTAAAAAGGAAGGTTTCTTCAAAAAGATTTTTGGTTAATACAACGACGCTAAACAGCCTGGTTTTATGTCTAAAATTTACGAACTTCCATTGTCATATCGTTTTGCCCGCAAAGTAGTTGTATGGGCATTGCAGCTCTACTACGACGAGATTATCGTAAACGGCACCGAAAATATTCCCCAAAACGGAGGATTTATTTTTGCTCCGAATCATCGGAATGCGCTTATGGATGCGCTTGCAATAATCCTGGTGACACCTAAGCATATAACGACTTCCTTTTTGGCCCGTGCCGATATTTTCAAAAACAAAAAAGTTGCCGCGTTTTTACGTTTTGCGAAAATAATGCCGGCATTCCGCATTCGCGACGGTTTCGAAAATCTGACCAAAAACAATGATGTTTTCGAAGAATGTGTGGAGCTAATCGAAGCCAATCATGCGCTATGCATCATGCCCGAGGGAAATCAGGAACTTGAGCATAGAGTTCGTCCGCTTGTGAAAGGTATTTTCAGAGTTGCTTTTTCGGTGCAGCAACGCAACAAAAGCGAGCAATCGATACAGATTTTACCAGTAGGTTTTGATTATGGCGACATCGAAAAGTTTGGCAAACATCTGATTATCAATATCGGCAAACCAATTAACGTTTCAAATTACAGCGACAGTTATTCGGAAAATCCGGCCAAAGCACTTAACGAAATTAAAGATGATCTTAAAAGCCGGCTCGAAACACTTACCATACACGTCGAATCGGAGAATCATTACGATACAATTCTTTCAGCCGCAGATTTCAGTTATTCTAAAATTCTGAAGAAACAAGGCGTTGAACTAACCACAAATCTGGTTTATAACACCCGAAAACAAACAGTGGATAAACTTTGTGCGCTGGAAAAGCAACAACCCGAACGCCTCGCTGAACTCGAAAAACTCTGTGCGGATTACGACCGGTTATTGAAGAAAAACAACGTAAAATACCGCAATGCTGACAATAAAAAACCGGTAAAACTGATTCTGTTATACTTTTCAGGCTTACTGCTTTCACTCCCAGTCTCTGTTTTAGGATTGATTATGAATGTATTGCCATTTTTTGCACCGGTCTGGATACGTAAGCTTCTGGGTGTAAAATTTGAAGGATTTTTCAGCTCCATCCAGTTCGTACTCGGGCTTATTCTGATTCCCTTATTTTACATTCTTCAATCCGCTTTCATTTGCGGAGCGTTATCAATTTCAGCTCTTTACATCCCTTTTATCATTGTGATGCATTTATTAACCGGAATACTTACATTCAGGTGGTACGGCATTCTGAAAATGACAATCGCATCAGTGCGTTTTCGTTTTATTCCCCAAAAAGAACGGAAACAATTAAAGATTCTACGTAAAAAAATCTACGAAATTTGCTCGTAATTCACACACAAACAGACTGAATATCAAGCTACAGGCAAATCCACGCAAAATTCCCACTAAATCGCGAAGCACAAAAAAAGCGGCAGGCCAAACCAGACCTGCCGCTTTCGATAACTGTGATTCTGGCGGGATTCGAACCCACGACCCACGCCTTAGAAGGGCGTTGCTCTATCCAGCTGAGCTACAGAACCAACAAATTATTTTTTGCTTTCGAAAAAAAGCATATTCTTTCAAAAGCGCTGCAAAAGTAGTTTATTTTTCGTAAAGTTGCAACTGTTTCTGTAAAAAACTCCCTTTTTTAACGGCATTATTGCTAAAAAATTGCTAATATTGCACTCTGAAAAATCAGGGTAATATTTTAGTAACTTTTTTGTTGAAAAAACGTTTGTAAGTTTACAAAAAACAACAAAAATGACAATTGTCCTGACAAACAAACAATAAAAACAACGTAAAAAATGAAAGTATTGAAATTTGGTGGAACATCCGTAGGTTCCGTCAATGGCATCATGAGTGTCAAAAAAATTGTGGAAGAGCAAAACGAACCCGTAATTGTTGTTGTATCGGCATTTTCGGGAGTTACCGACCAACTCTACAAGGTATCAGATTTAGCTGCAAATGGCGACGAAACATATATTACAGAGTACCAGTCGATGCTTACGCGGCATACCGAAATGATTGAAGCTTTGGTTGCCGACAATTTAAAATCGCAGGTGCAAACGCAGGTAAATACGCTTTTCAACGATCTTTCAAACATTCTTCGCGGGATATTTCTGATTAAAGATACTTCTACCAAAATAATAGATACACTGGTAAGTTATGGCGAATCAATTTCGTCGGTTATTATTGCCGGTGCTATAAAGAATGCCGTTCATTACGATTCGAAATCATTTATAAAAACCATTAATCAGTTTGACAAACATATTGTCGACTTTGAAAATACCAACGCGCTTATTAAAAGCAAGTTCACAAAAACCGAACAGATTGTGGTTTGTGGCGGATTTATTTCTACCGATAGTAAAACAAGATTTATAACCAATCTCGGTCGCGGAGGTTCGGACTACACTGCAGCTATAATTGCAGCTGCATTAGATGCTTCGATACTCGAAATATGGACTGACGTTGATGGATTTATGACTGCCGACCCACGCATCATTTCGAACACTTATATAATTGAAAAATTGAGCTTTAGCGAAGCTATGGAGCTTTGTAACTTTGGTGCAAAAGTTATTTATCCACCAACAATCTTCCCTGTTTTCCATAAAAATATTCCGGTAGT
>JAYRXP010000083.1:0-3665 GCA_041917395.1 Paludibacter sp. | reverse complement strand
ATAATGTTGTAAAATGCCATCCAATGTGGTAAATTGTTGTTTCAACTTGCTTTTCCGTTCTTCCGAAACCTCCTGATTCAGTTCTTTTATGAGTGGCTTCAGCGCTTTCAATTGTTGCTGAGCCACTGCATTATCGGCCATAAGATAAGCTAAAAAAGAATCAGAGTGGGGTTGCAATGCGGGATAGGCATTCAGCGTTTCGTACAAAATATTGAATAATTTATTGGATACCGCCTTCAAATCCTGAATGGAAAAATTCTGTTCCATCAGTATATCAAAAGCACCGAGAATATCTTTCGGGATAAAATTCTCTGTCTTCAACTGATATTTCTGAATCAGTTCCACCCCGTTTTCACCCTGAATCAAACCGGCCATATAATCGGCAAGCTGTTGGGCACGGTACTCGTAATTATTCGTAAATTCTGACATATTCTAAATTGACAATTTTTCATTGACCATTTACTAATTTTCCAATCTCTCAAATAGCTAATTGTAAATGGTTTAATGGTAAATTTCTACACCCATTCTTCTTTCAGAACATCGCCCTGTACGCCAATAATGGCAAGTTTTACAGGTATTTTACGTCCGCTTATTTCTACCGCCTTCTGTGCCAAACGAAGCAATCCACCACAACAGGGAACTTCCATAATCACCACAGTAAGTGTATTGATTTGCGAATTGACAATCATCGAAACCAGTTTTTCCAGGTAAACATCCTGATTGGAATCCAGTTTCGGACAAGCAATTGCCAACGTTTTTCCGGCTAAATAACGATTGTGAAAATCAGGGAAACTGAAAGGAACACAATCGGCCGCCAAAACTACATCAGCACTGCGAAAATAACCCGCCTGAGGATTTAACAAATGTAACTGAACGGGCCACTGACGCAATTGTGAAGCAGACGCAACTTGTGGCGCCATTGAAAAGCCTGGAGCAGCAGGTTTTGCTGATGCAAAACTCATTTCGCGACTCCCAGGGCAACCGCCACCACCATGCTGATGTTGAGCAGGAGCTGCGGGTTTCGATGCACATCCGGCACCACCGTGATTATGAACTTCGGCAAAGTTGATATTGATACCATTGGCACGCAAGTAACTTACGCCCTGCTTCAGGTAATCCGTTTCACCGTGATCTTTCAGGTGTTTCAGGTGAGCAATAATGGTACGTTCGCCTTTTGGAATCATACGTTCAATCGTTGCAATTTCGTCGTAAGGTTCAGCTTCACGTTCTTCGAGGGTAATTGCTCCAACCGGACAATCGCCAATACAAGCTCCCAAGCCGTCGCAAAACAATTCGCTCACCATTCGGGCTTTGCCGTCAATCATTTGCAGCGCACCTTCGTGACAACCCTGTACACATGCTTCGCAACCATTGCAAAGTTCTTCATCAATTTTTATAATTGTTCTTTTCATTTTAACTTCGTGTTATTTGTGTTTCACACGTTATTTACTTCGTGATATTTACTTTGTATTATTTGTGCTTTGCCGTTATTTAACGCCCAAAGGGCAAATAACAATCAATAACTGCGAAGCAAAATAACCACTAATAACGCCCAACAGGCTATTTATTTAATCATCGTCAATAACATTTTAAACTGCTCCTTCGCAACCACTGCATGGCGGATATTGGCCGGCATAATAATACTCTCGCCAACAATCAGTTCGAAAGATTTTCCATCGATAATAATTTCGCCAACACCGTCGAGTACCTGTACGATAGCATCGAACGGAGCTGTGTGTTCGCTCAGAAATTCTCCTTTATCGAAGGCAAACAGGGTTACATTGCCGCGCTCGTTGCGGATAATGATTTTGCTAACCACCGAACCTTCGGCGTAAGTCACTTTTTCAGTCATGCTGAACTTTTCAGCTGTTGGAAATGCTTTGTTTTCGGCTTTTGGGGCCATTTTAAATTCGCTCATATTCTGGTTTTTATTTGTATTTTTGTAACGTGTTTCTTAATTGCATTACAAAAGTACTATAGCAGAAACATTATAAGTGTAACAGTTGTTACACCTGAAAAAATAATTTGAATTTTTCGCTATAAATAATGAAGAATATTGACCCGGAGTGGAATAATTTCAGGAATATTGGTAACGACGGAGATGGTTTTCCGACCGATATGAAGTACAGTGTAAAATTTCATGAGAAAAACAAAATGATTTTTCGTCAAGGCGATTTGTGCGATGCATTGTATATCTTAATGTCGGGATCGGTAAAAACGGAGATGATTACTGAAAATGGGAATTTGCTCGGTATAGAAATTATAAATGCTCCACGGCCACTTGCGCCTGCATTTTTATTTTCGGGAAATAACCGTTTTCCGGTGGATGTAACAACGCTTGAAGATGTAGAAGTTCTGCGCATTCCGAAAGACGAAGTTATAAGGTTAATGACCTCACAACCTGATTTTATGCAGCAATTTCTGACACATAACGCTAACCGCACACAGTTTCTGACGAACCGGCTTCAGTTGCTTTCCATAAAAACAATCAAGGGTAAAATCGCACATTTTCTGTTAGAACAAGCTGATGAGCAGGGAGATAAATTCAAAATTAATCGTAACCAGACTGAACTGGCTGATTTTTTCGGGGTTGCACGGCCTTCGTTAGCGCGTAGCTTATCGGAAATGGTTGAAGATGAAATTATCCTGATAGATAAAAAAGAATATACTATTCTGAGCAAAAATAAGCTGAAAGAATTATTGGTTTAGCTCCGAATCATGATTCCGCTCAGCATACGGCCCGATTTAATGCCCAATTTACGGGCCGAAAAGAATTCATGACTGTTTGTGAATGAGCATATACCCGAAATTTCAATCTGATTTACCGGAACGCCGCAATTAATCATGAGCCATTGATTTGCTTTCCACAAATCGAGAAAAAGCTGATTATCACGCCTTATAAAAATTCTGTCGACAGCGAAATTACTTTTTCGAAACTCCTCTATCAACTCCTGACCCACATTGTAAACATCCGGCGAAATTGAAACACCGATGCTTGCATATACATTTTCGGGTTTTGTCCCAAATGCCAGCTTCATTTGCTGAATCGTCTTTTCAACAATGCGCGAACATGTACCACGCCAACCGGCATGAACAGCAGCAATTACTTTGTTTTGGTTATCATAAATCAACACCGGAACACAATCGGCAGTAGTAACTCCAATACAAAGTCGGGGTATTCGGGTAATCAACGCATCCACTCCGTTAAGAGCTTCTGTTTTTTCCTGTTCAGACAATTGCAGAAAGTCAGAATCGATAATTTTAACTACATCGCTGTGCGTTTGATAGGGTAAAATAATTTGCAGTGTTGTTATTTGAAGTTCAGATGCTAACAATTCCAGATTAGACGGTTGGTTTTCAGGTATATCTCCGGAAAAGGGACTAATATTAAAAGAGTCGTAATTTCCCGAACTGCAACCACCTTCACGGGTGGTACAAAAATGCTGCAATTCAGGGAACTGACATAAAACCGGATAATTTATAATTTTCAACTATCAATTCTTTATTCTTTGTTCCTGACTCTAATTAAAGGTCATCCCAACCAATACCTTTATATTTCGATATATCGTCGTCGTCATCCTCTTCATCATCCCAATCGGCTTCCTCTTCTTCATCATCCCAATCGTCATCCACCTCTTCCAGCGGAATAATTTCCATCGGTCTGT
>JAYRXP010000082.1:0-5503 GCA_041917395.1 Paludibacter sp. | reverse complement strand
GGTTTCATATCGGCACGTGGTTCCGACAATGTTTCCATTATTTTGCCCATAATGTGCAAACGACCTTCTTTTGCCTGACGCAATGCAGTTTCCAGAATTTCGTACGAAAGTCCATCTACTTTAATGTCCATCTGAGTAGCAGTAATACCATCTTTAGTACCTGTTACCTTGAAGTCCATATCGCCCAGGTGGTCTTCGTCGCCCAGAATATCCGAAAGCACAGCAAAATTTTTACCTTTATTTTCAGAGATAAGACCCATAGCAATACCTGTAACCGGTTTTTTGATTTGCACACCGGCGTCCATCAATGCTAAAGTTCCGGCACAAACGGTAGCCATCGACGATGAACCATTCGATTCCAGAATATCCGAAACGATACGTACCACATACGGATAGTTATCGGGCAACATTGGTTTCAATGCGCGGAAAGCAAGGTTTCCGTGACCAATTTCGCGACGACCGGTTCCACGCGATGCGCGGGCTTCACCTGTTGAGAATGGTGGGAAGTTATAGTGCAACAGGAAACGTTCTTTTCCCTGAATCAATGCTTCGTCACTCAGTTTTTCGTCATTTTTAGTACCAAGTGTAACCGAAGTCAGCGACTGCGTTTCACCACGTGTGAACACTGCCGAACCGTGAGGTCCCGGAAGATAATCCACCTCCGACCAGATAGGACGGATTTCAGTGGTTTTACGACCATCGAGGCGTTTACCTTCGTCGAGAATAGAGCGGCGCATAGCTTCTTTTTCCACATCGTGGTAATATTTGCTAATCAACCCTTTTTTCTCGGCAGCAACCTCAGGATCAAGACCTGCAATATATTCAGCTTTTACCGCTTCGAAATTTTCAACACGCGAGTGTTTGTCTGTGTTGCACGAAGTGGCTAATGCATAAGCTTTCGGGTAAGTTTTTTCCCAGATATCTTTTTTCAGATCTTCGTCGTTTTCTTCGTGGCAGTAAGTACGTTTTACGGTTTTACCTACAGCTTCCATCAATTCCAACTGAGCCTGACAATGCACTTTGATAGCTTCGTGTGCTACTTTCATGGCGTTCAGCAAATCATCTTCGCTCACTTCTTTCATTTCGCCTTCCACCATCATGATATTATCGAGCGTAGCAGCTACGATAACGTCCATGTCAGCCTGTTCCAGTTGTTCGAAAGTTGGGTTTACAACGAATTCGCCGTTGATACGTGCAACACGTACTTCAGAAATTGGTCCGTTGAATGGTATATCGGAAACTGCCAGTGCAGCCGAAGCAGCCAAACCAGCCAATGCATCCGGCATATCTACGCCATCAGCAGAGTAAAGTGTTACATTCACAAAAGTTTCAGCATGGAAATCGTCCGGAAAAAGCGGACGCAAAGCACGGTCTACTAAGCGCGACACCAGGATTTCGTAATCCGAGGCGCGACCTTCGCGGCGTGTAAAACCTCCGGGAAAGCGACCATTAGCAGCAAATTTTTCTTTATAATCCACCGAAAGTGGCATAAAATCTGTTCCGGGAACAGCATCTTTAGCAGCGCAAACCGTTGCCAGTAACATGGTGTTACCCATGCGTACCATTACCGAACCATCAGCCTGTTTGGCCAGTTTTCCGGTTTCAATGGTAATCTCACGTCCATCGCCCAATGCGATGGTTTTTGTAACTACGTTCATAAAATTACAGTTGTTTTTTTATATCTATTAAAATTTCGGGCACAAAGATACGATTTTATTTGCATAAATATGAAATATATTCCGTATTTTTGAAGCGGATTTCTTCACACGGAATCAGCATTTTAGGTTTTTTTTTGAACTTGTCTGCATTGCAGGCAGGTTCTTCTTTTTTTATTGGCATTTAATATGTTACTAAGGATCTCTTATTCACGATATAATCTTTATTTCTTGACAGATTATTTTGTTCTGTGGGGTAGATAATGTGATTGTTTCTTAAACAGAAAGACAACTTCACATTGTTGAAGTTGTCTTTCTGTTTTTTATAGGATGATACTTTCTGTTTGTTTGTTAACCTGTGATCAGAGTGGGATTGTGAACTTGAATCTTGTCCTGATTTATTGTTTTAACAGCTTTTTTACAACGATGCCACGGTCTGTTTTAATCTTAATGGAATAGACTCCATTTGTGATATTTGATATATCCATACTTGTTTTGTTTCCGGATACATTTATAGCTTTGATAACCTGTCCCTGCAAATTAAATAATTCAATTTCAGCTTTTGTAATTCCTTCAATTGTTATCTTGTCACTTGCCGGATTGGGATACATTTTTATGTTCTTATCAGAAATTTCGTTTATTCCTGTTACGAAGTCTAGTATGTCAGACATCGACTGGCAACCAGCTCCGCCTGAAACACCTACCTGATAAGCACCGATATCCGTCGCAGTATAAGTTTGAGAGCTTGCGCCGGCAATCGGGTTTCCGTTTAAATACCATTGATTATTTGTTGCTGAGCTTGACGTTAAGACAATTCCGTTTCTACCAATTGTTGGTTTGGTTGGGCCAGCAAATACCTGTATTTCATACCACGCTACCCATGAATTTGATTCTGTCGTATTAATCATTATCCCCCTGACATCTGATAATGCAGGATTAAATTTAATATCCAAAATTTGATTTTCAGTTGTATTGCCTGACAGGGTTTTAACAATTGTCCAGTTTTGCATGTCAGAAGATATTTTTACCTCATGGACTGTATTGCCCGGAATGGCCTGGTTTACATATAGTTTTAATCCATTAACTGTTAACGTGGCTTGCAGGTCTACCTTTATCCAGCCGGTCGATCCCGGTGCGCACCATTGAGATGTTAAATTTCCATCGACTGCGCGGCCCGGAACTTCAGATGAAGTGGATGAACTTGCAGTTGCAGGCTTGTTCAATGCTATGTTAGTGCATGCTTCCTGCGCGTTAACAGAACTGAAATTAGAGCCAATAATGGCTGATAGTAAGATTAAATTGTTGAAAATTTTCATTTTATTGCATCCTGATTGTTAATACTTCTGCTCCTGAGAAACAGCATTATTTTTTAAAATATTTCCGGTTTTCATTAGTTGAAAATATTTCAATAATTTGATAGTGCAAAAGTAAAATGAATCAGAAAAAACAATGTTTCAAATTTACAAAACAGCTATCTCATATTTACAAAATTTGTGGTCTCTCCCCAATTATTACTTGTAATTGATTTTATTTTTTTATCCGGTATCCTTTAGGAGTTATTTCTTCGGAATAGCTTTATTACAGGCCTATCTTCAATAGCGAATGATTTTTATATGCTAACTATATTGTGTTGTCAATCGTGATATTGTACTTTTCCAAAAGTCCCGAAATTCCATGAATAGAGAACTTTGCTTTTCTGATACGATTAATTTCCGGGTCTATCGAATAATTGTGGGACGTGCGGAAATCAGCTTTTTCGATAACAGTATTGTCAAACGTTGCTCTTGTCAGGTCACAATTATCGAACAGCGAATCGGTAAGGTCGCACTCCGTAAAGTCCACTTCTTTCAATTGGGTGTTCTTAAAAGCTGTTTTTTTGATTTTTGTATTGTAGAATGTCGAATGATTTAAAATACAATTCTCAAAACTAAAGGAAAGACCGAACTGGTTACAACTATCAAAATGCAGCCCCAGCATTTTACAGTCGCGAAATTTTACATCCCTGAATACGGTTTTCGTGAGTTTAGCCAGACTCAGATTGCACCCCGAAAACTCACAATCCGAAAATCTGCAATCGGACATATCTACCTCCGAAAGGTCGCAATTCACAAAAACGCACTCCTCGTATTCGCCTTTTGTAAGCGAGCTGTTTCTGAAATCATATTTCTCAAACTTTTTTTCAACTATGTATTCCATGTTGTGTTACTGTCTGTTTACAGTGATGTTTTTAAACTGTTTTTTTGAAGTACAAGTACTTCATTTTTTCAATGCCCGGCCCAATGCGATATTTCAGGCTGCAATGAATCGGAAAAACCGGATTAGTTTAGCGAGATGCCCACAATAAAGCCTATCCAGGGTTTATTGTTATAAATCCAGATGTTTTTATCTCCATTCAGAAGTTTGTCAATCCCGACCGCGATGCCAAAACTTGCAAAATCGGACTCTAAAAATCCTGCAATACCTGTTTGCAAAATCATGCCGCTGTATTCGTTGGTAAATCTGTTGTTGGTTGTAAACGGATTTATGATGGTTGTTCCGGGGCCTGCAAAAACCCCAAAATCATATCCCAGATTAGTGTCCTTAAGATAATGTTTACCCGTAGGACTTATTTTGTTTGTTAATTTATGATTGTCGAATCTCCAACCGGCATACATGGCAAGATTCAACTCTGATATTAACTGGCTTGGTAAACCATAAACAGAAGGTCTGTATTTTAACATAATTGTTGTAATATCAATATCCAGACTTTGTTTTTTGAATTTCAGCGGATTTAATGGAACGTTTTCCGGTTTGTCCCTCGAAATACTTAAAAATGCAATACTATCCACTCTGTTTTCATGGCGATTAAATACGGCAATTGTATCATCTGTAACATCTACGTAAACCTTTGTTGCGCTGGTGCCGGAACCAAATGTATAATACCCACTATTAAAACCGTGATCGGAGGCTTTTTCTAACGCACTGCATGAAGTTAACAACGCAATAAAACCGGCTATAACTACCCCAAAGCTAATTTTATAATTTTTCATACCAGTATGTAATTGATTTTCTATAATATATGTGGCTAAAGCCCTCGTTCTCCGTAGTCTTTATCTTCAATGCTCTGCCGCTGGCCGTATGACTCCGGCCTACGGCCGATGGAAAATTAAAGCTTACCGATAAACCGGCATGTACCACCTGCTTTAAATATTATATTCTAATATGCCAGCCGGAGGCCGGCTTTTCGCCGGACGTAGGCGGAGCCAACGCCCAGCCTGTGCGCGATTTCACGCTACGAGGAGCGAGGCGCAAAATCTATGTCACGATATACTTTTATGTTATCAGGCGTGTGTTGCTATTCCCTTTGCTAATTCTTCCCTGTTTTGTCTGCAAATATCTCAAATTTCTCTCAATTTGAAATATCATGCAAACATACGAGGCGTGTGTTACCTGCTGCCCTTTTGTTTGTTTTGCCTATGCTTTGTTTATAATCAGAAAATTACTGTTGAGATTCATCAAGTTCATTTTTTTTAGTTGAATGCTTTACAAGTCCAAACATCATAACCAATGCAGAAATAATAATTACTTGTGTTATTAATGATTTGTTCGCAAATTCTGTTGTTTGTTCAATAGGAATTGAAAGAAACAATAAGATAGTTATTAGACCTCTTGGAGCAATATAGACTAATGGTTGAATCGGTAATTTGGATAGTTTAAGAAAAATAAATCTTGAATTCAACTTGCAAATGCAACTTTTAGTCGACGGAGAATAAGTGAGAAACAACAATTATTTTTTCAGAGAGGAAAGAGAGAAAATATCCCTCTTTCGCTCTGCTGAATGGATAAAGTTAACTATCTTTGCTTTGATT
>JAYRXP010000081.1:0-4428 GCA_041917395.1 Paludibacter sp. | reverse complement strand
GGTAAAAACAAAGAAGAAATTGATCAGATCATTGAGAATTTAATCAGCATTCACCCTCTTCTCAGCAAGAATCTGAACCGATCAATCAGGTCAAAAACGACTCTTAATCCGGGAACACTTTTCATACTCGGCATTTTGAATAAGTATGAAATACTTTCCATGTCCGAAATTGGTTGCAAATTGGCGATGCCCAAACCGCATGTTACGGCACAAATTGACAAACTGATTGCTGAAGATATGGTTGAACGCTTATTCGACCCCAAAGACCGACGGATTATCAATATTAAAATGACCGAAAAAGGAAAGGTTGATTTTCAGCAGATAAAATCGGAAATCAGTCAGGAAATGCGCCAAAACATAAGCAAACTCAATAACGAAAAAATGCAGGAATTGCTGGAAGCATCGTTCAGGGTGCGGACACTATTGACAGAAATAATGACTGACAGTTCAACGATATGTAATAAATAAAACAAGTAAACAATTTAAAAATCAAACAAATATGTCACAGAAAAAAGCAGATTTAAAAATTTATATTCCACTCACACTGGTTGTTTTAGCAGTAATAATTGCCGGGGTTTACTGGTATCTCGATTATAGCAAATACATTAAAACCGATGATGCTTATGTAACATCGGATGTGGTTACGGTAAGTCCGAAAATTATGGGACGAATAAGCAAAATCTATGTTCAGGAAGGCGATTCAGTTCACGAGGGCGATTTACTGGCCGAACTTGACAGTACTGATTTACTGGCTCAGAAACAGCAAATACTGGCAGCTAAAGTTCAAACGCAGGCAGGCAAACTGCAGGCCGAAGCCAAATATGATTTTGATGTAAAAAACATCGATGTATTGAAAATAGGCGTGGAACGCGCCAAAGAAGATTTCGACCGTATAAAGGTTCAATATTCCGGTGGTGTGACTACGAAAGAACAGTACGATCATGCTGTGAAAGCGCTCGAAACTGCTCAGGCGCAACTTGAAGCAGCTAAAGCACAGTTGGCAGTTTCGAAGTCGACTGTAAAAAGTGCCGAAACAACCGTTGCTTCTTCCGATGCTCAAATCAATGTAATCAACACACAGTTAAAGAATACGCGGCTGTATGCACCTGTAACCGGTGTGGTTGCAAAACGCTGGTTGCTTGCGGGCGACATTGTTAATGCCGGACAGTCGGTATACACGATTAATAATAATTCAACATTTTGGGTAAATGTATTTCTCGAAGAAACAAAAATGGAAAAACTCCATGTAGGGCAACCGGCAAAATTTACATTGGACACTTATCCTGATGTGGTTTTTACAGGCAAAATTTTCCTGCTCGGTTCAACCACAGCTTCGCAGTTTTCGCTTATTCCACCAAGCAATGCATCCGGAAATTTCACCAAAGTAACGCAGCGCGTTCCTCTGAAAATCAGCATTGAAGGAACCGAAAATGGCGAAAAATTAACTTCGTACCGTTTAATGACCGGTATGTCGGCAGTTGTAAAAATAGTAAAAGAATGAGAAAAGTTTCCGGAACACATAAAATACGCCGAAAACTACGCAGCCGCAACTCGCATTATCACCCCCGAAGCAAGTATTACAAATGGTTTGTGCTGGGTAATGTAATGTTGGGTACATTTATGGCTGTGCTTGATAGCACCATTGTAAACGTAAGTCTACCGAAAATTATGTCGTCGTTCGGAGTTGGATTGTCGACTATTCAGTGGGTGATAACGGCTTACATGCTATCGATGGCGGCCATGCTCCCAACATCCGGTTGGCTGGCTGATAAATTCGGCTACAAGAAAGTCTATTTCTGGGGTTTGTTTCTTTTTACGCTCGGTTCTCTGCTTTGCGGTTTGTCGAACGACGAATCAAGCCTGATCGTTTCGCGCATCGTGCAGGGACTTGGAGCCGGCATGATTCAACCGTTGGGTATGGCCATCATCACCCGTGAGTTTCCGCCGCATCAACGCGGAATTGCGCTCGGTTTCTGGTCGATAGCTGCAGCGGCTTCGGTTTCGTTCGGACCGTTAATAGGCGGTTATCTGGTTGATAATTTCAACTGGCAGCTTATTTTCAATGTAAATGTACCTGTGGGAATTGTAGCACTTTTATTCACTATAGTTATTCAGCGTGAGTTTATTCACCCTACGGCCCGCAAGTTTGATTACATCGGATTTATTTCGGTAATCGTATTTTTACCCGTATTGCTTTTTGCGCTTTCGGAAGGAAATGCTGCAACGAATTCGGCCGGCTGGTCGGCACCGTATATTCTGATTTGTTTTGCGGTTTCAGCCATCGGATTAGCCGTTTTCCTGACGCGTGAACTCACCACAGAACATCCGTTGCTCGATTTGCGACTTTTAAAAGACCGTAATTTCGGATTGGCCAATGCCGTAATGATCGTTTTTGGAATGGGAATGTTCGGAAGTACATTTCTGCTTCCGCTTTACCTTCAGAATTCAATGGGATATACGGCTTTGCAATCGGGAGCTGTTTTTCTTCCGGTGGGAATAATTCAGGGCCTGATTTCACCACTCGCAGGTGTTTTCTCGGATAAAGTAAATGCTAAAATTCCACTGTTTACAGGTATCGGAATTCTTGTTTTCAGCTTCTATCTGAACTCGGAACTTTCGCCTTTTACCGAAAATTCATTGATAATGACTTCGCTCTATTTGCGTGGTGTGGGGATGGGCATGATATTTACGCCACTAAGCTCTTTGTCATTGTCAACCATTTCGCGTGAAAAAATGGCTCAGGCTTCGGGCATTACAAACACTGTAAGGCAAATTGGTGGCAGTTTGGGTGTAGCGTTGTTTTCCACTTTGCTCACTTCGCGTGTCAACTACCATGCACAAATTTACGGAGGAGCTCTGGATGCAAATTCAGGCGTATTCAAAAGCACCACCATGCAACTGGCAAACTACATTCAGCATCATGCCGGAAGTTCGTTTGGCACAGCCGTTAAGCAGGGACAAAGTCTGCTAATGTCGAATGTGAATTTACAGGCTTTTATTCAGGGCATTAACGATGATTTTTTGATAGCCGGTGGAATAACCATGTTAAGCTTTATTCCGATTGTACTTATGAAATCGAAGAAAAAACAGCACCAAAATTAAACTAAATTTTTATGAGACATTTTAAAATAACATTTATACTGCTGGCTGCAACTGTTTTTGCGACAGAGGCACAGAATACACCAGCTGACTCACTTTCGCTTCCGGAATTAATTTCGCAGGTTATCAATAACTATCCTGCTTTGAAAAAAGCCAATCAGGAGTTAGTTTCGGCTGATGCAAAAATTGATTTAACAAAAACAGCCTATCTGCCCGATGTAGCTTTCTCAAGTTCGTATTCGCGCGTTGGTCCCACCACGTCAATTACGATGCCTATAAACGGTACAAGCCGGACATTCTCACTTTTTCCTGAAAATGTTTATTCGGCAACACTATCGGTAAACGAAAATCTGTACGATTTTGGTAAAACGGCCAAAAGTGTAGCACTCGATAAAAAAGCCCTTGAATTTACTCAAATCACTGTTGAACAGGCCAAACAACGAATTTCGATGGCAGTAATGGCGAATTATTACAGCCTGAGTTTTCTGCAGGAAGCAATCCGGATTAAGGACGAACAACTTAAAAACCTGAACGAGCATTTAAGTTTTATCCGCAAAAAAGAAGCAGCAGGTTCGGCAACACAATATGATATAATGAGTACCAAAGTCCGGATTTCGGTGATTGAAAATCAAAAAACAGACCTGCAAACAAACCTGCAAATTCAGTCCGGACAATTAAATTCGCTGCTCGGAAAACCTGTTGAGAGCGTTATTGTGCTGAAAAAAATAAATTCCGCACCTGAAATTGTTCCTTCGCTGGATTCGCTCTGCAACTCGGCATACAGCAACCGCACCGAGATGAAGCTGGCAAAGCAAAAGGAAGAAATCAGCAAGTCGAAGTATGAGGTTATTAAAGCTCAAAACAATCCGTCGTTCAACTTCTTTGCATCGGGCGGTTTTAAAAACGGTTATTTAAATGAATATCTGAAAGATGTTGGCAGACTTAATTTTGCTGTGGGAGTCGGACTTAAGGTTCCGGTTTTTGATGCAAACCGCTCGAAATACCAAAAAGTGCAGGTAAATGCCGACCTTGAAGCAAATAAACAGGACACTGAACTTATGCGGCGCAACATTGCAAACGAAGTGCTCGAAAGCAGAGCCAATACGATGGCTGCGCTTAAAAAAGTAAAACAATCGGAGCTACAGCTTCAGCAAGCTACTCAGGCCTACAATCTTGCCGAAGTGAATTATGGCGCCGGAACAATTACCAATCTCGATTTGCTGGATAGTTTTACCGCTTTGTCCGAGAGTAAACTAATGCTATTCAAAACCAAAACAGATTATCAGGTTAGCCTGCAAAAACTTAAAACAGCTATCGGCGAAAAGCTAT
>JAYRXP010000080.1:0-5805 GCA_041917395.1 Paludibacter sp. | reverse complement strand
AGCAGAAGAACCCGGAATGAATGCGAACGAGTTATTCTCAATAGTAGGAAAGCTCGACACCTGAAAATTACCATCAGCTGTTTTGTCGAAAATCTGAGGCACATAAGTTGCCGAACTTAAAAATTTATAACCATCCCAGCCATTGTCAAAACCATCGGTTGTTCCCGGTTCGGTTATCATCCATACTTTATCACTGTAGTAACCATCGGTTACTTCAATTATTGTACAGCAGTGTACAGGAGTTTGTGCTTTGGCAAACGATGCTGTTAATAAAATTGCGACTACTGCAAAAATAGTTTTCGGGTTGAGCGTCTTCATAATAGTATATTTTATGTGATTAATATTTGTTATTTGCTGTGTTTGTGAATCGAATCAAATACGATTTAATTTTTATCACTTTTCACATTTCAAATTTATACACATAAAGTACACAAAACAACATTCAAGGCTCTGTAACAGTAGTTTATAGTACTTTGTAATAGTTTTTACCACAAACAAAACACTTATTTTAAACCTGCATTTTATTTATTTTATCAGATATGGCACTTATTTTTAATAAACAAAATCGGGGCGGATAGTAAAAAACCAACTTTTTAAGAATAAATCCGGGCATTAAAGTATAAATTATTGATTAATTGACAATTAGCACGTAACATTTAATTAATTTGGAAACTTTAAAAAATCGAATGAAAAAACCATTAAAACTCCAAATCCGGTTCTCAAAAAAACGATCATTTTTTGAATTAGAACTATTTTAGAAGTTAAAATGAACAAATCAGGTCAATATTGAGTACTTTTTCAATTTACAAAAAGGCAAACAGAGGTCTGATATTTAACTTTTATTAATTATATAGACATTAAAAAGCCAAATATTTAACCTTAATACACATAACCCCATCGAAAAAATTATCAAAATGTAGTATTTAGTTTCAAAAAAACAGAATCAAAGCTACTCTATTCGTACAAGTGGAGAGAAAAATTTTTTGTAACAAAATTTGAAAACCTAATTTTTCGTAAAAACACAAGCAAATTTTCGCCATAAAATCCTGTAGATTTCCGGGCTTCATCATCCAGTGATAATTAACATTGATACTTAATTCTAAATTCGTATCTTTGCATCCCGAAAAAAAGAATTAAAATAATGAATTTAGAAACTACTATTCAATTGGTTGTAGCCCAATCAGTAAAAACACTCTACGGAGTTGAAACCGCTGCAAATCAGATTCAGATACAAAAAACAAAAAAAGAATTTGAGGGTGATATTACTGTCGTTGTTTTCCCGTTTGTAAAAATTGCGCGTAAATCGCCGGAAGCTACCGGACAGGAAATTGGAGAATATATTACAACTAACAACCCGATAATCAGCAACTTTAATGTAATTAAAGGATTTCTGAATCTTGTTGTAAACAAGGCATATTGGCTCGACACTCTTTCCGATATTTTCGGGAATGAAAATTTTGGTCGGTCGGTATCAGAAAATAATGCTCCGACCATGATGATTGAATATTCGTCGCCTAATACGAATAAACCATTGCACCTGGGACATATCCGAAACAATTTGCTCGGTTACAGCATTGCCGAAATTCAAAAAGCAAATGGTTGGAAAGTTGTAAAAACCAATATTGTGAACGATCGTGGCATACATATATGTAAGTCGATGCTGGCGTGGAAACTGTTTGGCAATGGCGAAACACCCGAAAGTTCGGGAATGAAGGGAGACCATTTAGTAGGAAAGTATTACGTTATTTTCGACCAGGCATACAAAGCCGAAATTAAGGAGCTTATTCAAAAGGGAATGACTGAAGAAGAGGCAAAAAAGAATGCACCTCTTATTCTCGAAGCTCAAAAAATGTTGCTGGCATGGGAACAAAACGATACCGAAGTACGCAAACTCTGGGAAACCATGAACGGTTGGGTTTATGCCGGCTTCGACGAAACATATCGGCAAATGGGTGTCGATTTCGACAAAATATACTACGAGAGCCAAACCTACCTCACCGGAAAGCAGGAAGTAGAACGCGGAGTAGCTGAAAAATGCTTTTATCAGCGACCTGACAATTCGGTTTGGGCTGACCTGACCGCCGATGGTTTGGATGAAAAGTTATTGCTTCGTGCCGACGGCACTTCTGTGTACATGACACAGGATATTGGAACCGCTAAATTACGTTATAACGACTTCGATATCACCAAAATGGTTTATGTTGTAGGCAATGAACAAAATTATCATTTTCAGGTTTTATCAATATTGCTCGACAAATTAGGTTATTCGTGGGGAAAAGATTTGGTACATTTCTCGTACGGAATGGTTGAACTTCCGGAAGGAAAAATGAAAAGTCGCGAAGGTACAGTGGTAGATGCCGACGACCTGATGGCTGAAATGATTGAAACTGCCCGCGAAACCTCGCAGGAACTTGGCAAATTAGATAACTGTACGCCTGAAGAAATTGAGCAAATTGCCCGAATGGTTGGATTGGGAGCATTAAAATATTTTATTCTCAAAGTAGATCCACGTAAAAACATGACATTCAACCCAAAAGAATCGATTGATTTTAATGGAAACACCGGACCATTTATTCAGTATACACATGCACGTATAAAATCGGTATTACGTAAAGCTGCCGAGCAGGATATTGATTTTGGAACGAAAATTGATAATTCGCTGTCAATATCAGAAAAAGAGAGCTATCTGATTCAGTTATTATCCGAGTTCCCGTCAGTAGTGAAGCTTGCTGGTGAAGAATTTAGTCCGGCTCTAATTGCAAATTACGAATACGAACTGGTAAAAGAATTTAATCAGTTTTATCACGATTTTTCTATTTTACGTGAAGAAAATGAAGAGCTTAAAAAATTCCGCCTTCAACTTTCGGCCTCGGTAGCCAAAACAATAAAAACCGGTATGGGATTATTAGGAATTGAAGTTCCGGAAAGAATGTAAAACCTGTTTATAATCAATCAGTATGAAAAAACATTTACTTTTTTTCGTTGTAACCATCGTAATTACAACCTCCTGTTCATCCGGATACAAAGCTTACAAAAAAGGTGATTATTACAAAGCGGCAATAGACGCCGTTGATAAATTAAAATCGTCGCCAAACAGCGATAAAGCTGAATTTGTATTGACTAAAACCTATCCGCTTGCCCTGCAGGATGCTCAGCGGGAGATTGAATACGCAAAACTAGAAAACATTCCGAACAATTACGAAAATATTGTAATGCAGTACGAACGAATTAACCAACTGGCATACAATATCTATCACTGTCCGGCGGCAAACCGGATTATTCCAAAGCCAACAGAATTCCCGACAGAACTTTCGGAAGCACGTAAAATAGCAGCTTCGCAGGTTTACGAAATGGGACTTAAAGCGTTGGATGCCGGAACAATTTTCGATGCCCGAACAGCTTTGCAATTATTTCAGCGCTCTAACAATTATGTTTATGGCTACAAAGATGTATTGAAACTGATTGATGAAGCCCGCTTTCAGGGAACCATGCGCGTAATGTTCGAAAAACCGCTTACCAGCCCGAAATACCAATACTCGGCCGATTTCTTTAGCATAAATCTGATTTCGGAAATAAGCCGCGTTATGGAAAAACGTATGATTCAGTTTTACAACTACGATGGTTATGGAAATAACTCCGAAGTACGTCCACATCAGTATCTCGTGCTGAATTTTGAAGATTTTTCGATTGGCAATGTGTATGATTCGAAAAAAACGCTTGATTTGAAACGCGACAGCGTAAAAGTGGGAACAGCCACTGTAGGTGGAAAAAAAGTAGATGTTTACAATACTGTAACTGCCAAAATGAGTATTTACCGTCGCGAAATAAAGTCGGGAGGAATTTTAAGTGTACGCATTTACGATCAATCGAACCGGTTAATCGAACAGCGAAATTTTAGTGGCGAATACGTATGGTACACCACCTGGTCGTCGTTCAATGGTGATGAACGAGCTCTGACTGACGAGCAAAAAAAACAATGCGAAAGAACACCTGAGGTACCACCAGGCCAACAAACGCTTTTTGTCGAATTTACAAAACCGATTTATTCACAGGCTGTATCATATATCAGACAATTTTACAACAGATACTAAATTCACACTTAGTCTTCTGCATCTACTGATTACATTTTTCGGACTACGCTATCCGAAATTTATTTTATTCCTTAAATAAAATAAACAGACACTGACATAAAGTCATTTGGCAAGAATTTTGTCAAAGGGATTTTCATAAATTTAAAAACAAAAGAACTATGTTAGGAAGTTATATTATTTTTGGAGTATTTGCGTTGTTAAGTTGGGCAATATCAGCCCGTTTACAATCAAAATTTAAGAAGTATTCAAAAATTGCCATTCCAAACGGGATGACAGGAAAGGATGTGGCAGAAAAAATGCTACGTGATAATGGTATTTATGATGTAAAAGTAATTTCAACCGCAGGTCAGCTTACCGACCACTACAACCCACTTACGAAAACAGTAAATCTTAGCGAAGGAGTATACGATTCGTGTTCGGTGGCAGCAGCAGCTGTAGCAGCACACGAATGTGGCCATGCGGTTCAACATGCTACCGCTTACGCTCCGCTCACCATGCGATCTAAATTAGTTCCGGTTGTAAGTTTTGCGTCCAATTGGATGCAGTGGGTTTTGCTGGCAGGAATTTTATTAGTGAATAGTTTTCCGCAACTACTATTGGCAGGTATTATATTGTTTGCCACCACTACCCTCTTCAGTTTTATCACGTTGCCGGTTGAAATAAATGCAAGCAGCCGTGCATTGGCATGGTTAAGCAATGCCGGAATTACGAACTACTCAACACACGAGCCAGCTAAAGACGCTTTAAAATCAGCTGCTTACACTTATGTTGTTGCCGCTCTCGGTTCTTTAGCAACTTTGGTGTATTACATTTTGGTTTATCTTGGTCGAAGAAACTAAAATTAGTTTGAAGTTTGTGGCACAGAGCCTGTGGATTTTTAAAAAAAATTTCTTACTTTTGTGCCTCAAATGGCTCCGTAGTTCAGCTGTATAGAACGTCAGATTCCGGTTCTGAAGGTCATGGGTTAGAATCCCGTCGGGGTCACTAAAAAAGTCTCAACAATTGAAATTCAATTTGTTGAGACTTTTCTTATCCGACAAATACGGTCATGGATTTAAATTGAGTTTTTATATTCTTCGAGTATCTGCATTGCTTTTTCGTAATCCTTTTCGAACACAACCAAACACAAGCCTTCATTAATTTCGCTGAACATAGGCATCAACTCAACCATATCTTCGTTATTCAAAGCACTTTCAATTCCATTTTCACGCAACAACTCCTGATCGAACATAGCTTCAACCATTGTTTCGTAATTTTTTAGTAAAATTAGTTTGTCTTCCATAAGGCACGTATTTAAGGGTTATTAATCCGGAAATTTGTTTTCGTTAATAAAACAAGTAAGTTCGGTCAAGTGTTTAGCATTTCCGTTGTCATTCGACACGAATAATTGTCATTTTTTTGTTACTTTTGCAACCATAAAAAAACATCCTTATGTCAACATTGCAATTACCCGAACATGTGGTATACTCTCCCGCTGTAATTGAGTTTGTTACGGTTGTGGCTGAGACCTGTTTGTTTTTAGAACAAGCTGTTGAACAAACCCGCGAAGAATTTATTCAGCGTTCAGTAAAAATCTTACCTTTATTATATCTCAAAGCATCGGTACTAAAAATACCCGAACCTGTTTTTGATGATGCCACCGAACGCTTTGTGAGTGAAGAAGATTATTTGTACGTAAAGGAACAGGTAGAACAGCTACTTGGCGCAGAAGATT
>JAYRXP010000079.1:0-2510 GCA_041917395.1 Paludibacter sp. | reverse complement strand
GTTTTTTATTTTTAGGGTATTTCGAACTTCTGTTCCGTTTTTTTTCTTTATGTGAAGTTCCTTTTTACGGTATCAAGCTAAATCAAACCAATAACTGTTGCTTTCGTAGTCCTCCACAATTACCGTTTTGTTTTCGAAACGCAAATTATTTATCAGTGTTGACAATTCCTGTCTGAGCATATTAAAAGCATTCTCCAATAAATCATTTCTAAACCCTTTTTCTCCCATGTTGGCTACCAGTTGCATGGCATAAATCCGACTGACAACCTGACCTAATTCCACGAGTTTGCGCTGCGAGAGTTGAAAATCAATTTCAAAACTGGTTAAATCGCGTAATCTTTCGAATATAGCAGGTGTATAGTGTTTCAGATAGTTGAAAAGTCGGGTTTCTTTTGCCGACTTCATTAATTTGAGAAATGTATCGGCAATTTGGTGGTACAAAATATCGTTGGAGCCTTCGAAAATCTGAAACGGACGACTGTCCACTGTTGAACGTCCTGCAATGTGATTTAGTCGATAGCCCTTTCCTCCAACCAGTTGTAACAACGATTGCGCTGATTCCTGCATCATATCAGTGGTAACGGTTTTGATAATGTTGGCTTCGAGTCCCAGCGGGAATAAATCGTTTTCAATATCGGCAACTTCGCCTGATTTTACACAAAATGCCGAGCAAATGGTGTAGTTTGCCTGTAAGCGTGCCAGTCTGTTTTGTACCTGGTCGTATTCCACGAGTTTTTTGTTCCCAACCAATCGGTTTTTGGCGTGAGTGATTGCTTCGTCCAACATCCGCTGTATAAATCCAAGGCCCATTGCCGGAAACTGGAAACGACTGCGATGCAGTAAGTCAAGTAACATTTTTACTCCTGTTGTATGAGGAATAAGCCGGTTTTCTTCAGGCAACATTACATCAAGGTGATTCAGTCCGTACGGAATTTGATATAAGCCCAGATTTTCGAAACTTTCCTCGACTACAATTTGTTGATGAGGAGCTTTAACATCACATACAAACATTTCTACATCGCGCATCAGGTTGCCGTTTTCCGTTTTTCTACGTCCGGTAAGTAGCCAGAATTCGGCCATTCCCGTTAGGCCCTGCCAGTGTTTTTTTCCTTGTAAGTGGTACATACCGTTTTTCTCGCTTATCGAAGTTTGCATATTCAGAGCATCGCTTCCAAAGCCTGGTTCTGTAATCATCAATCCGCCCATGCTTTGATTTTTCAGAAATCGGCTGAAAACATGTGGCTTTAAGGCATCCTGACCGTATTTTGTAAATGGCTGGATAAACAGAGCGTTGTTTATGCCAAGCGTTAGTGAAAGTGCAAGCGATTCGTAGGATGCAGCCGAAATAAATGCGATGTTTTGTTTTACATTACCTCCAAAGCCGCCATATTCGCGGGGAATCGTTAATGCTAATGGGTTTGTCGACATAAGTTCCGAAAGTACAGGTGTCGGAATTCCACGGGTGCTGCAAAATACATCAATCTTTTCATCCTGATGATATGCACGCTTCATACTTGCTTTGAAATTTTCTAAAAATTGTTGGAACGAAATGTTTGAAAAAGGGTTGTCTGTCATCGAAATTTTGTATTTGTATAAAAAAAGAACAAACCGGACGTATATACGCCGGTTTGTTCTTTAAACAAATAAATACCGTGATTGTTTTACAGCCATTTTTTTCTTCGGAAATAAATCAGTACCGCTGCTGAGAAAATCATCATCAATCCTATCGAGAATGGATAGCCGTATTTCCAGTTCAGTTCGGGCAGGTATTTAAAGTTCATACCATACATGCTGGCAATAAGCGTTGGTGGCATAAAGATAACCGAAACCACGGTGAAAATTTTGATAATTTTATTTTGTTGCAGGTTTACCAAACCCAGAAATGTATCCTGCAGATAGTCCAAACGGTCGAAACCAAACCGGATATATTCGAACAGAGAATTTATATCCTTGATAACCATTGTAAGTCGCTGTACGAGATCTTTGGGGAAAAGGCTGCATTTCAGCAGATTAGAAACCACACGCTGTTTGTCCATAACATTCTGACGGATAACCATAACCTTTTCCTGAAGGTCTTTGATGCGTATCAGAATATCCTGATCCAGATCGTCTTCGGTGTTCAGCGTTTTACTTAAGGAGGTGATTTCGTCGGTCAAATCCTCAATCATGTCTGCGTCATACTCAACCCTTGTTTCGAGCAATGTAACCAGCACATGATAACCTGTTTGGAAACTTTTTGTGTTCGCGTATATTTTTTTGATTGTTTCGTTAAATGATTTCAACTCCACATCGCGCACCGACACGAGGATTCCGTTTTTCAATATAAATGAAATGGGTTCAAGCGTAAAGTTGTCGAGCAGGAAGCTGGCGTTGACCACCACACTGTCGTCGGTTTGCATAAAACGCGAACTCATCTCAATTTCTTCGATTTCTTCGTCTTCCTGAATGTAGATTTTAAGAAACTGTTCCAGCTCGGTTTCAATAGCATCCGGCACATCGTTCAAATCAAT
>JAYRXP010000078.1:0-1821 GCA_041917395.1 Paludibacter sp. | reverse complement strand
TAACTAATTTCTCTGCCTAAGCATTAAATCAAACTAAGTAAACAAGACTGCCATTTCATGTCAGTCTAAAATAAATTTGTAAGTTCCACTAAGCTTGCAAAATGTAACAGGTTTGCCCATGAGTCTTAATTCGTTGAGATACCTAAACACCATTCTTTCGGAGATTTCTAAACGTTTGGCTAACTGTTTGGGTGTCCCTGCATTTCCGTGTCGTATAAGATTTTCAATGCGTGTCAATCGCGCATTGTATTTGGAGAACTGCATAAAGCCAGATTAATTTTTGCCTAAACAAGTTATCATACCAAAGCGCATGGAACAAGTTGAAGTTAATGCCTTTTAATACATGGAAGAAATTCCTATTCGTATTTGGAAAAATGGTAGATTTTAAATTGAATCTTTACTGAGCATAGGTAATTTTTTGCCTTTCCAACCGGAAACTTACATGTAGGATGATTTACTTTTTATCTTTACCGGATGAAAAATCCGGTAATAATTTTTGGTGCCAATGCATTGGGCCGTGCAGCCCGCGAAATCTTTGAAACAAACGAAGTGGTCATCTATGGTTTTTTAGACGACAACAAAAAACTGCACAACACCCAGATTGATGAGATAACCGTGTTGGGTGATACAGACAACGATGGATTTTTAAAGTTGATTGGTAAAAAATGTGAAGCCTTTGTAGCCGTTGATGACAACAAATTGCGCAAGTCTTTGGTTAAAATGTTGCAGGAGGTGCGCCATGTACAACCCGTAAATGCTGTGCATAACAAAGCAACCGTCTCTGAGAAAGCTTCTATCGGGCATGGAAACTTTATTGATTTTGATGCATACCTCGCCCCGGGTTCTAAAATCGGCAGTCATTGTCTTATTCATGCTAAAGCATTTATTGGAGTGGAGGCCTCGCTCGGAGATTTTGTACAAATAGGATCAGGAAGCAATATTAATCCAGGCGTTACGATTGATGACGAGGCGTTTATTGGTTCTGGTGTCACGATAGTGTCAGGTGTTACTATCGGAAAGGGGGCTCGCATTGGTGCAGGCTCGGTTGTAGTTGCCCCCGTTAAAGCAGGAGAGACTGTGTTTGGCAATCCAGCGAAAGCAATTTAATGAAATGAAAGTATCCGAAACTGATCTGATCTTAAATCCGGATGGCAGTGTCTATCACCTTAACCTGCTGCCAAAAAATATTTCGGATACCATAATTGCCGTGGGCGATCCCAGTCGCGTGTACATGGTAAGTCAGCATTTTGACGAGGTGGAGTTTGAAATGAACAAGCGTGAATTTATCACGCAAGTAGGAAAGTACAAAGGCAAGCGCATAACGGTTATCAGTACGGGAATTGGCACCGATAACATTGAAATATTTTTTACAGAACTGGATGCCTTGGTAAACATGGATTTGAAAACCCGCGAGCCCAAGAGCCGGAAGAAGAAATTGAAAGTAATTCGCATTGGTACTTCGGGCGCCTTACAAGAGGATATTCCTGTTGGCACTCATCTTGTTTCTGATTATGCGGTGGGGTTGGATAACCTGATGAACTTTTACGATTTGCCGATGGACGATTTTGAAACGGGTGTTTCGCACGACATTCAAAAGAAGACCGGATTACCGTTTATGCCTTACACGGTGCGAGGCTCGGATGCTTTGCTAGAACAAATAGGTGAAGGAATGAAAATCGGGAACACCGTTACCTGCCCGGGCTTTTATGCGCCACAAGGTCGCGAAGTTCGGTTGCCCATTCGGTTTCCAAAATTGCTCGAAGATTTAAATTATTATCACAAAGGCGACTTCTGGCTCACCAATTTTGAAATGGAAACCTC
>JAYRXP010000077.1:0-6924 GCA_041917395.1 Paludibacter sp. | reverse complement strand
CGAAAAAAATACAGTTTACACCGTAACACTCAATAAATCGGCCTCGCACCCCGACAATCTGAGCATGACTACCGATTTCAGTTTTCAGTTCCGAACCAAAAACCGCAACCGCTTGTCGCTGATTGCCGTGTATCCATACGAAGGAGCCAATGTATACTTCAACAATCCTTCGTTCAGGTTGATTTTCGATCGAAAGTTAGTCACGTCCAATATTTCAACAGCAGTTCGGGTGGTCGACGAAACAAACACAACTTTAACAAAAGTAACCCGAAGTGTTGTGAACAACTCAGTTACGGCTCCTTACGGTTCCACTTATTTTAATTTAACAGCAAACCTCGTAGCCGGTAAAGAATATACGCTCGTGGTGGACGGCGATGTGAGCGATGAAGTTGGAATGAGAGTGGTAGAACCCATAAATATTAAATTTAAAGCTTCTGCTACGCTTGTCGAAAATCAGCCCGTAGCAGAAACTTTTGAAACAACTGTACTTTCTTTCGACCCGGGTAAGAGTTTTGGAGTAAGTTCTGCAACTGCTAACTCTGGCACTGTGAAACTTTTTGGAAATTACTCAAACCAATGCGTTGTCAATTTTAGTAATACTATCGGTTATGCACGGTTTTCGCTGGCAAATCCGGTAAGTATAACGCCTGACAAATTTATTGGACTGCATATTTTTAGCGATTTATCGGGAAATAAAGTGGAACTTGAATTGAAATCGGGCGATAACACATATTTGGTAAAACTCTGCGATCTGAATTTTTATGGTTGGGAGTTTCACGAAGCTGCATTGTCCGGTTTAATTCCTGACAAATCGTATCAGTTGGTTGGTTTAAGAGTATCGAATCTGAATAAATTCGCGTTTTCAGGCACATCAACCATTTATTTCGATAATCTATTGATATACAATGAGTCTGTTTCGAAAGTCAGTTCGGTTCAGGCCTCAAAACTGCGAATTTATCCGAATCCGGCTAAAGAGTTTATCCGGGTGGATGCTCCGTTGTATGAAAACATCAAATTAGAACTTTACAGTTTAAACGGATTGAAATTAAAAACAGTAAATCAACACAAAATGGACATTTCGCCATTCGAAAACGGAACGTATCTCCTGAAAGTATACAGAGGTAATGATTTTCGCGTTTCACCAATAATTATTTCAAAATAATTTGGAAAAAGGTGTTTATTCTGAGATTTATTTCTACCTTTAACGCCCGTTTTTCTATATTTATACAAAATCTAATCAAAAAAAATCATGCAAAAAAAACTACTGTTAATCGTTATTTCAGCGATTTTGAGTCAATTGACTTTTGCTCAGTTTATAACTGTCGAATCGACTGAGCTTCTAAAAATAAAAGACAACAATGGTTGTTTCTTTCCGCGTTTCAGCCCTTCGGGCGATTATTTGCTGGTAAGCAGCAGTAATTATGCCGGATTGCGGGCCTACGATTTGTCGACAAAAGCCACTACGGTAATCACAACGGATGCCGGAGCCGGTTACAACACGCGGATTAGTGCCGATGGCAAAACCATTTTGTACACAAAAACAGAAATGATCAAAAATCTGAAAAACAATTCGTTGATTCAGGTTGATAAAGTTACGCGCACAAAAAAACAACTCACAGCTCCATCGCGAGAAACAATCACTCCTTCGTTTGCGGCCAATAAGCCAATTTATATTTCGGCAAAAAAATACATTAAACCGAATGTGAGTAATTCGGCAGTGAAACCAGTTATTACTATCGAAGATCGCAAAATGGTGCTTTACACAACTGGCGGCCGCAAAGTACTGACTCCTAACGGAACAGCCGCAAGTTATATCTGGCCGGCTATTTCGCCCGATGGAAAACGAATAGCGTACACGGTGGTTGGCAAAAATACCTGTGTTTGCAATATTGATGGCTCACAATCGGTTTCGGTTGGTTATGTAAATGCACCTCAATGGCTTAACAATAGCTGGCTGGTGGGTATGGACGACAAAGATGACGGCGAAAAAATGATTTCGTCCGATTTGGTGGCTGTACGTATCGATGGAAAAGTTCGTCAGAAAATTGCAACTCCTGCCGGAAAGATGGCATTATATCCTGCCGCTTCGGCCGATGGTAAAAGGATTGCATTTTCGACAGAAAAAGGAGAATTGTATTTGTTAACCGTAACCGTAAAATAAGGAGGATATTACCATGAGAAAAATATTCAGTATCATTCTGTTTCTCGGATTTTTGACAATTGCTCAGGCTGCCGACTTTTCCGGAGTGAAAATATATATTAACCCGGGACACGGTGGTTGGGATTCGAACGACCGCAATATTCAGACCATAAACTTTGCCATGGGCGATACGCTCGGCTTTTGGGAATCGAAAAGTAACCTTGCTAAAGGTCTTTATCTTCGCGACTTGTTGCAAAACGGTGGAGCAACCGTATATATGTCGCGTACAAAAAACCGAACAGAAGATGACCGCGTCCTTTCGCAAATAGCCGAAGAAGCCAACGCGAATGGTGTGGATGCGTTTTTATCCATTCATAGCAATGCTGTTGGTTCAAATGTCGGGACAAATTATTTATTATTATTGTACAGAGGTACAGATAATCAACCCACTGTAGCTCAAAGTTTGCCTATGTGCGCTGCCGCATGGTCAAGATTAATGACTAATAAACTAACTGTTTGGACCTATTATACAACCACAACGAATTATAGAGGCGACATCTCATTTTATCCACCTGAGAATGATGGTCTGGGAGTTCTTCGCCCATTAACTGTTCCCGGCTTTTTGTCCGAAGGTTCGTTTCACGATTATCAACCCGAAACGCACCGCTTGCTCAATACCGACTATTGCAAACTCGAGGCCATCAACTTTTACCGCTATTTCTGCGATTATTTTCAGCGCGATCTTCCAACAACGGGCGTTATTGCCGGCCATGTTAAAGGAAAAGATGAACGCATAAACAACACAAAATATGTGTACAAAGCCGGCACCGAAGACCAATGGTTGCCACTGAATGGTGCGCGTGTAAAACTTATGAACGCCGCAGGCGATTCGCTAACACAATACCTTGTTGACACGCTTTACAACGGAATTTTCAGTTTCCGCGATTTGGTTCCGGGCAGTTACCGCCTTCGTATAACACACAAAGACCATACGGCAAAAGATACAACACTGACCGTAACTGCTGCCACCACAACCTATGCTAAAATGATGCTGGTAAATCCGAATATTGTAATCCCAAAAGATACGACACCCGATTACCCAAATCCTGCTCAGGAGGCCGGAATTGCTGCTTTGCCATATTATAAATTTGGAACAGCTACCCCTGCTACGCCCGATTGGCTGAATAAGAATCAGATAAAAAAAGTGCTTTACCGCAACGAAAAATATTACGTACTGACCAAAGATCCGAAAATTTTGGTTGTAAATGCAACGAACAATGCGCTAATGAGCGAAATGAAACTGACAAATATTGCCGGTGGTGTAAATATTATCAGTGATATTGCCTTTACTTCGGATGGTTATTTGCTGGCTTGTAATAAAGATACTGTAAGCCTACCCGAACTAAAAAGCCGTTATTTCAAAGTGTATACCTGGGACGACGATTTGGCGGAGCCAAAGCTACTCTTTCAAACCCAACAGCAGGCAAACTGGGCAAATGGTATTATGGGCGAAACCTTTGCTGTAAGTGGTCCGCGCTGGAAATGCAAAGTGTACACACCATCGGTTACAACCGGAACATCAAAAGCCATACGCATAGTTGGTTTATTATACGAAGAAGGAGTTTCGGCCATTGGTTACAAGTACATGGCGGATGTTGCAACGCCAAGTTCATATTCCGAGGCATTGTGGGGTAAACAGTTGAACTTACAAATTTCGCCTACAGGTACCGACCATTTTTATTTGGACAGCGAAAAAATACTGCCTGTAGAGTTTCAGTTTAATTGGGGCTTGGCCGATAGATCATTGCTGGTAAATAAAGGCGTGTTTACCGAAAAATCAGGTTACACACTGCAACCATTCAGCTCCGGCAGTTTTTACTTCCGACATGCCAAACGCGTATTTATGACAACACCCGTTTGTGCTGCCGATTCAACCGCAGCAGGCGTTGTGATGTTCGACATTACCGAAGGACTGAATAAGGCTGTAAAAATATCGGACAAATTACCCGAAGCCGGACTTGGAGCAACCAAATCGGACTTTATGACCACAGTTGCTAAAGTAACAGGATACGACATTGATGTAATGATATTAGCTAAAAACCAGGGTGTTGGACGCTACAAAACCGTAACACCAACAGCAAAAGCCAATATTTATGCTTCGGAACTTTCAATTGAAACCACAAACGATGGTTATAATCTGAAATTCACCCTGAATGAAAATGCCAAAACTGTTACAATTAAGTTATACAATGGTAATGAGGTTATTAAAACAATTGATGCAGGACAACTTTCGAAAGGACCACAAATAGTTGCATTAGCAACTGCAGACTTACCCGAGGGAACATTTGACTGGACGATAACTGCAAGTACCGATGCCATCGACCGTCCTGCTAAAATTTCAGATAACACCCAACCACAAATGCAATTCTATTCGCCACGCGGAGTAGCAGTTGATAATAGTTTCGAGAGTCCGTTTTTCGGGCGTATTTATGCTACTGAAACATCAGGTGGAACAGTAACAAATCGTACTACCAAAGATGGTGTATATATTCTGAATGCAGCACTTCAGGATGTAACAAATCAGGGGAGCAATGCTTACACTGGCGGTGTGAATTGGGATTTAAAAACAACAACTGGTTCAATTGGATCACCTATGCGACTGACGGTAGCAGAAAATGGCGATGTGTATCTAACTGACTTTAGCGATACCAACTCGGGAGTGTGGATTATGAATCCTGCTACACCATCGGCAAACTTCAAACCTGTATTTAGCGGACTCACAAGAGCTTCGAGTGGTTTATCCAGCCTGAACGGTGTAAATGTACATGGTTCTATATCGCACTGCTGGGTAACCGGAACGGGTGAAAACACCAAACTGTTTACCTTCGATCAGGATTATGTGGATGCCACAGCTACCAATACCGGAAACCTGCTTCAGTACAATATTGGCACACTGCAAACGCCATGGCAACAAGCGCCCAGTGCGGTGGTTTACAACGACGGACTGAACGGTAATCTACAACAAAACTTCAATTCGAGCATTGCGCCTGACGGTCGTGGCGGCTGGTGGATTTCGCAATACCGTGGCGAAGATGCGGCAACTATTCCTTCGCTGATTCATGTGGGAACAAACGGTATGCAGAACTTTAATTCAGGAAAAACACCATTGCTGATTGGCAACTCTTACACCGGCGGAATGGCTGTAAACTACGAAGGCAATGTGATAGCCATGGGCTGTAAAGACGAAGTGCGCGTTTTTGCCATTGCCTACGATGCCAACAATGTGCCGGCTTTAACATTGTTGCATTCCATTAAGCCCGCAATGGGTACCAACTCGGCAGGCTTGGCTTACGACCGCGCAGGTAATTTATATGTTATTTCCAATACCACCGAACGATTGGGAGTTTGGGCAATGCCAAAACCGGATAACACTTTCATTACTTCTTCTCCTTCTATGTACAGAATATCGGTAATAAGAGCAGGAATAGATCAGATTGAAAATGATAAAAACAAAATAATAGTTTACCCAAATCCTGCTCAGGATTTCGTAAAAATTCAGTCGGAAAATAACATGCAAAGTGTTGAACTTTACGACCTTCGTGGACGTTTAATTAGCAACGAAACCGTTGGGATTCAGAACCATGAAATAAATATCAGCGATCTGTCGAAAGGAGTTTATTTACTTAAAATCAAAACCAACAACAGCACGGAAACTATCCGGCTCGTAAAAAAATAACTAAAAATGTTGTGGGAGCAGAAATCGTTCTGTTCCCACAATCAACTATATTTTAAATCTATTATTCACAATTAAAAATTAAATGTTATGAGAAAAATTACGTTATTATTGACTACAATTTTGTTTTTGTCAACCAATGTTTTGTGGTCTCAACTTTACTGGAATACAAATGGTACTGGTGCTACTATAAATAGCGCCAACTGGGGAACTTTAGCTTCCGGGCCATTTACCAATGCATGGGTTGATGGTTCTGATATTATTTTCACTGCAAATAGTGCTATTACGAATGTTACCAACATTCCAGTGGGAAATATTACCCTAAACGATGGAATTACAGTCACTTTAACTGCAGCCGGCACTTTTTCAACAGGTGCATCAGTTAAAACCATCAGCGTTGGTACAGGCTCAACGTTAACATGGAATGGTCAAGCAGTATCAACAGTAGCAGGTACAGGTTTTATTAAAAGTGGTGCTGGAACATGGAATATTGGTGCACAAGCTAATCAATACCCAGGAGGCTTTACATTGAACGCAGGAACTGTTATTTTGGGTGGAGTAAATGCTTTAGGAGCTACAGGTTCACTTACAATTAATGGAGGTACAATTGCGGCAAATGCTGCCAGAGATTTATCTGGGAAATATGCCGGAGGAATAACCATTGGTGGTGATTTTCAATTGGGTTCGGGGATTTCACCTGCGGTTGGAACCTCAAACTTAACTTTTACGAATAATATGGATCTTGGAGGCTCCACACGTACAATTACAATAGGTGGACCTGCAACATATACACTTGGAGGAATAATAAGTAATGGAGGTTTAACTTTGAATAATGCTGTAAGTGGAACTGTATTGCTTACCGGTGCCAATACCTATACCGGAGCCACTACATTAAATGGCGGAATACTTAAATTAAATCCGGGTGCAAACCTAACAAATGCAACAGCCTACATTGTAAATGGAGGAGTACTCAGCACAGCCGGTATTGTTGCAACTCGAACAATAACTGCTTCAACACTTCAACTACTTAATAATACTACGATTGATTTGG
>JAYRXP010000076.1:0-27709 GCA_041917395.1 Paludibacter sp. | reverse complement strand
GAGCGCTCGAAATGAAAATAGCCGAACGCACCGATGCCGGTTATGTGTTGCACGTTCCGGCTTACCGTGTTGATGTACAGCGCGATGTGGACGTGATTGAAGATATTCTGCGTATTTACGGTTACAATAATGTAGAAATTGGCGAAAATCTGGTTTCGACACTGAGTTACAGTTCAAAACCCGACAGCCATAAGCTTCAAAATCTGATTGCAGAGCAACTTACAGCGCAGGGATTCAACGAAATACTCAATAACTCGCTTACAAAAGGTGGGTATTATACTGATTTAACTTCGTTTCCGGCCGATAACAGCGTGAAAATTATCAATGCGTTAAGTTCCGATTTGAATGTTATGCGTCAAACGCTGCTTTTTGGAGGACTCGAAAATATTGCATACAACGTAAACCGTCGTAATGCAGATTTAAAATTCTACGAATTCGGAAATTGCTATTATTATAATGCCGGAAATAAAAAAGAAGGCGAAACGCTGGCTGCATACTCCGAAGATTATCATCTCGGAATCTGGCTTACAGGAAACAAATACGGTCAGTCGTGGACTACGCCCGAACAGAAGTCGAGCATTTACGAGCTGAAAGCGTATATCGAAAACATATTCAGTCGTTTAGGCGTAAATCTGCGCAGGATAGTTGTTGGTGAATATGCCGACGATTTATTGAGCGAAGCACTAACTATTTATAGTCCGCGTGGATTCCAACTGGCAGTTTATGGCGTTGTTCACCCGAAAATCCGCAAAAAACTCGATATTGATCAGGAAGTATTTTATGCCGATATCAACTGGAATAACCTGCTGAAAGAAATCAGCAAGCAGAAAGTAAGTTATACTGAGATTTCGAAATATCCCGAAGTAAAACGCGACCTGGCAATGCTGCTTGATAAATCGGTGAATTTTGCCGAAATCGAGAAAATTGCTTTCGAAACAGAACGAAAACTGCTCAAAAAAGTAACGTTGTTTGATGTGTACGAAGGTAAAAATCTGGAAGTCGGTAAAAAATCGTATGCTGTAAGTTTTATTTTGCAGGACGAAACCAAAACGCTGACCGACAGTCAGATTGATGGCATCATGAAAAAAATGCTTTCAAATTTCGAAACAAAACTAGATGCAAAACTGAGATAGAAAACAGCGGTAAGCAGTAAGCAGTAAGTGGTAAGTAGGAAGCAATATGGCAGAATATTCAGATTTTAACGAAAAATACAGACAACGAACAAAATCGTTTGCGATTTCGATTGTGTTATTGTATGTAAATCATTGTAAGAAAAGTGATGAGTTAAGAGTGCTGGGTAAACAATTGCTTAGATCTGGTACTTCGGTAGCTGCTAATTTTAGAGCTTTTACTCGTGGAAGATCAGATGCTGAAAAATTTTCAAAATTATGTATTGTTGTTGAAGAAGCCGATGAGACCCAATTCTGGATTGAATTAATTGAAGAGTCTATGCTTATAGAAAATATTGTTTTACAGGATATAAAAGCCGAAATCACTGAATTAACTAAAATTTTCACAGTTACAAAAAATAAATTTAAAAAATGACCAGCAGCTTGCCACTTACCGCTTACTGCTTACCACTAAACAATATGCAAACAAACATACTCCACACTCCTTATGCCAAACCCGATGCATACAACGCACTAAGCATGCCGGTTTATCATTCGGCGGCTTATGAGTTCGACTCGGCAGAGGAAATGGAGTTGGCTTTCACCGGCAAATCGACGAATCATACATATTCCCGAATTACGAACCCAACGGTTCAGTATTTCGAAGACCGTGTGAAAAATATGACCGGCGCGGTGAGTGTAACGGCGCTCAATTCGGGTATGGCAGCCATTGCAAATGCAATTATAACGCTTTCAAAAGCGGGAAGTAATATTGTTACGTCGCGACATTTGTTTGGCAATACTTATTCGCTGTTCACTTCCACATTAGCCGCTTTCGGTATTGAAACGCGCTTTTGTGATATGACTGCTCCCAATACGGTAGAAGCGCAAATAAATGAGAATACCTGTGCTGTTTTTCTGGAAATAATTACCAATCCACAAATGGAGGTGGCCGATTTACAGGCTATTTCGCAAATTTGTAAAGCTAAAAATGTTCCATTGGTAGCCGATACAACCATTATCCCGTTTTGTGCGTTCAGAGCCCCGGATTTTGGTGTTGACATAGAACTTGTTTCGAGTACAAAATATATTTCGGGTGGAGCCACATCGCTCGGTGGATTGATTATTGATTACGGCACATACAACTGGATGAATTCTCCTAAATTGGTTTCGTTTGCCAAAGAATTCGGGAATATGGCTTTTACTGCTAAATTGCGTAAAGAAATTCACCGTAATATGGGCGCCTATATGACGCCTCATGCAGCATATATGCAAACGCTTGGTATCGAAACACTTTCGTTGCGCTACGAAAAAGCTTCGCGCAACTGCTACGAACTGGCCTGTAAGGTTGAGCAACTTCCGCAGGTTCAGTGCGTGAATTATCCCACTTTGGGCGAAAATAAATTTGCCGAAGTGAGCCGCAGGCAGTTTGGAGATTGTCCGGGTGCTATGTTTACCTTCGATCTGGAATCGCGCGAAGCTTGTTTCCGTTTTCTGAACAAGCTGAAAATTGTGAAGAGGGCAACCAACCTTTTCGATAACAAATCGTTGGCTATCCATCCGGCGAGTACCATATTCGGAACATTTACCCCCGAGGCCCGAAAGTCGATGCATGTGTTGGATACAATCATTCGGATGTCGGTAGGTTTGGAGTCGGTGGATGATATTTTTGAAGATATTAAGAATAGTTTATAGGGCGTATTGCAAATGAATAACTTCATTGAGAAAATAATTCTTTTTTTGTTCAACTCCCGTTTAAAAAAGCATTTAAAAACGGCTGAACGCGAAAAGCGATTCGTAAATTACGAAAGCGCACGCTCCGTCATGTTGTTATTCGAAAGCGATTATCTCGAAAAAAATCCCGAAATAAAGCAGCTTATTCAGACGCTTTATGCCGATGGAAAAAAAGTTATGGCCTGGGGATATGTGCGCAAAAAAGAAATTTCGACAGCCATATTGCCCGATTTCAGAATCTTACATCAAAAGGATGCCGATTTTACCGGAATGCCTGATGCGTCTTTTATGCGTGAACTCAGCGAACTGAACTTCGATTTACTGATAGACCTCTCGGTAAATCAGATAAAACCGCTTCAATACCTTGCTCTGTATGCCAACGCAGCCTGTAAGGTGGGCACGCACAACTACCCCGGCTTGTACGACATGCTGTTGGATGTGCAGCAATTGAAGGACGAAAATCAGTTGAATGAAGTGGAAACAACAGCAATTCAAATCTATAATCAATTGATTTTTTACCTTAAAAGTATACAAACTAACGATTAAATCTGTATTTTTGCACCGAATTTGTACAAAAATCCAATGATAAATAACAAACTAACAGGAATGGGTGTAGCATTGATTACACCCTTTAAAACAGATGAATCAATTGACTTCGAAGCTCTTTCGCGGTTGATTGAATACCAGATTAAAAACGGAACAGACTATCTGGTGGTTTGTGGAACAACAGCCGAAACCCCAACGCTCACCGATGCCGAAAAAGATAAGGTAACGCGTTTTGTGGTCGACTGTGTTGCCGGACGTTTGCCCGTGGTACTTGGTGTTGGTGGAAATTGTACAAAAGCCGTTGTTGAAAAGCTTGAAACTTTCGATTTTTCGGGCATTGATGCCATTCTCTCAGTTACGCCATATTACAACAAACCATCGCAGGAGGGTTTGTATCAGCACTATGCTGCTATTGCCAAAGCATCGCCTCTGCCAATTGTACTTTACAATGTGCCCGGACGTACCGGAGTTAATATGTTGCCGGCTACCACGCTAAGGTTGGCTAACGAATTCAGCAACATTTGCGCCGTTAAAGAAGCTTCGGGTAATTTTTCGCAAATCGACGATATTATCAAAAATAAACCTGCCGATTTTATGGTTATCTCGGGAGATGATGCCATTACTTTCCCGTTGATCACGCTTGGTGCCGTGGGCGTTATTTCGGTTATCGGTAACGCATTTCCGCGCGAATTTAGTCGTATGGTACGTTTGGCACTCGAAGGCGATTACAACAGTGCGCGTCAGATTCACCATCGTTTTACCGAGCTTATCGAACTGCTTTTTGTCGAAGGAAATCCCGCCGGCGTGAAAAGCATGCTTGCCCTGATGGGTTTTATCGAAAACAAACTCAGACTTCCGCTTGTGCCCAACACAATTAATACCTACGAGAAGATAAAATTTGTATTAAACCAGCTCAGTTAGAGTAGGATAAGGGCCCGATTTCGGGTGTTAAAGTCGGAAATATTAAAATTGAGGCTGTTTTTTTAATGAAAATAGTGTTAAACAGGCTCAGTTCTCTATTTTTAATCAGATTTTTCTGTTTTTTAAATCATTGAAAATCAACATTTTGTTGTTTGGTGGAAAAATATTTTAAAAATTTATTTCACGAATTGATTTAATAACGAAAAATGTTGTAATTTTGCATCGATTTTGAATTACAAAACATGTTTAATAATTAAAGTTAAAAACGAAATGAAAAAAGTATTTTTATTTTTTGCTGTAGCTATCGCTATCGCTTCTTGCGCTCCTAAAGCTGCTGAAGAAGCTCCTGCAACTGATTCTGTAGCTGTTGACACTGTAGCTGTTGTTGATACAGTTGCTGCTGACACTGCTGCTGTTGATTCAGTAAAATAATTAAGCTATGGCTTAAAATGCAGACGCATGAAAAGGTCCGTTAATTCATTTAACGGACTTTTTTTATGCCTAAATACTGAATTATCAGCGTTTTTTTGTATTTTTGCAGTCCTCAAATTAGAAAACTAAAAGATATATGTTACGAATAGCTGTCCAGGCTAAAGGTCGTTTGTACGACGAAACCATGCTCCTGCTCACCGAGTCGGGAATAAAACTTGAATCGGGTAAACGTCTGCTTTTATTGCCCGCGCGTAATTTTCCGCTCGAAGTGCTTTTTTTGCGCGACGATGATATACCACAGTCGGTAGCCGATGGCGTGGCCGATATCGGTATTGTGGGCGAAAACGAATACGCCGAAAAGAAAAAAAATGCGTTGATTAACAAACGATTGGGTTTTAGTAAATGTCGCTTGTCGCTCGCCATTCCAAAAGAAACGGAATATGCAGGTATTGAGTGGTTTAACGGAAAGGTAATTGCCACTTCGTATCCGGAAATTCTGAAAGATTTTCTGACTGAAAAAAATGTAAATGCAGATATTCACGTTATTACCGGTTCGGTCGAAATTGCGCCCGGAATCGGGTTGGCTGATGCCATTTTTGATATCGTGAGTTCGGGAAGTACGCTCGTAACCAATCATTTGAAAGAAGTGGAGGTGTTGATGAAGTCGGAAGCGTTGTTGATTCAACATCCTACGTTGTCGGCCGAAAAACAGGCTATTCTCGACGAATTACTTTTCCGCATCGAAGCGGTGCAAATGGCCGAAGATAAGAAATATGTGCTGATGAACGTACCATCCGAAAATCTGGACAAGATTATTGAGGTTTTGCCCGGAATGAAAAGTCCAACCATAATGCCACTCGCCAAAGAAGGCTGGAGCTCGTTACACGCTGTTATAGGCGAAAAACAGTTCTGGGACATTATTGGAAAACTCAAAGCGCTCGGAGCCGAAGGAATTCTGGTAATTCCGATTGAAAAAATGATATTGTAATTTCAATGACTTCCGAAAATTTTCATTTATGCATTGACTGTGGAAATACACGTACCAAAGTAGGTGTATTTAAGGACGATGCGTTGATATTTACGGAAGAATATACTTTGTTTGGAATCGCTGAGTTTATCGATTTAAAAAAGCGATATCCGTTTGCGGCAGGCATTATGAGCAATGTTGCGGCAAAAAACGAAGATATTGAGACATTTCTGGAGCAGAATTTGCCTTTTTTTATTTCATTAAACGAAAGAACAAAACTGCCGGTAACGAATCTGTACGAGCAGCCCAAAACGCTCGGGAAAGACCGTATAGCTGCTGTTGTTGGTGCGTTGGCGTTAAAGCCCGGCAGAGATTTGCTGGTAATTGATGCCGGTACTGCCATTACCTACGACTTTTTGGATGCATCGGCTGCTTATCATGGTGGAAATATTGCTCCCGGACTTCGAATGCGTGCGCGGTCGTTGCATGCCTTTACACAGCGATTGCCCGAGGTGGAGCCGGATGAGAATTTTGGCTTGCTGGGCAAAAACACAACGGATGCAATACTAAACGGAGTGATGTATGGCGTGGTATTCGAAATAAATGGTTATTTTGATACCCTAAAAATTAAATATCCTGAACTTTCAATTTTTTTAACAGGCGGCGACGCAAATTACTTTGTATCAAAGCTAAAAAGTCCCATCTTTGCAGAAAAATATCTTGTATTAACAGGTCTGAACCGAATACTTCAATTCAATGTCAAAAATTAAACAGCTTTTAGTCCTTTCAATTATCGCTTTTGCCGGTGCATCTCTATCGGCGCAAAACAACACAAATTCGCCTTATACGCTTTACGGATACGGCGATATAAGCGATAATTATTCGGGCGAACAAAGGGCAATGGGCGGAGTTTCCATCGGGTCGAGATCGCATACATCAATTAATACTGTCAATCCGGCGTCATACAGCGCAGTCGATTCAATGACCTTTATGTTCGATATGGGTGTTTCGGTTTTGGGCTCACGATTTACAAATGCCGGTGCCGGAACTTCGAAACTCAATGCAAACCTGGAATACATAACCATGCAATTTCCGTTATGGAAAAATACAGGTTTCAGTATGGGAGTGTTACCCTATTCGTTTACCGGTTATAATTTTTCCACCACACAAATTTTGCCGGTAACTGCTTATCCTGATACGGTAACAGCTACGCGCACATTCTTTGGACAGGGCGGAATAAGTCAGGCTTACACAGGTTTTGCCGTAAATTTATTCAAACATTTATCGTTGGGGGTAAATGCATATTACATGTTTGGAAATAACCTGAATACGCGTACACTGACATTTGATAATTCAGAGTTCACTCCCTCGTATCAGCGCGATTCGATCAAGGTAAACAGCTTTCGTTTCCGTTACGGATTGCAGTACAATCAGGTGTTCAACAAGAAACACGACATAACGCTCGGTGCGTTTTATGAAATGAAAACAGCATTAAATGCAACTTATGCTCAATCTACCGGAAGTGTTCTGGACAGTCTGACTCCTTTTCAGCCTATGCACAAAGAATTTGAAATGCCTCAGTCGTTTGGTGTCGGATTGAATTACTGCTACAATAAACAATTTACGGTGGGTGTGGATTATAGCATGCAAAACTGGGCCGATGTAAAGTTTATGGGAGCAGCCGATACGCTTTCAAACCGGTCGAGATTAGCTCTCGGTGCCGAATATATTCCAAATCCGCGCGGACGTAAGTATTTCGACAGAGTGACTTATCGCTTTGGGTTGAGCACTTCCGATGCTTATTACAAGGTAAATAATCAGATTCCACCTAAAAATTTTGGCGTAAGCCTTGGTTTCGGTTTGCCTTTACGCAATACCAAATCGGTTGTAAACGCTACGTTTGAATACGGAAAAATAGGGAAAAGCTCATTGCTTCGCGAAGATTACCTGAAATTCACACTAAATGCTGTTATCAACGAAAACTGGTTCTTTAAACGCAAATTGTAATAAAGTTTCATGTCAGTACTTATGAGTGCGTGTGAGAATTTAATCAGAAACAGAATAGCAACCGCCATTGCCGCGGTTGTTGTTGTATTGTTTACCTTTGTTTCGTGCTCCGAAAGGCAGGAAGCCGGAAAAATTGGGGCAATTACCGACCGCACAAAAATTCCGCGCCTGCATGCAACAGACATTACCACCGTAATTTCAGATTCGGGCGTAACGCGTTACCGGATTTCGGCTTCGGTTTGGAATATCTACGACAAGGCAACACAGCCCTACTGGGAATTTCCGCAGGGTATTCATTTCGAAAAATTCGACGAAAACCTGAAAGTAGATGCTAACATTCACAGTAAATATGCCCGTTTTAATGAGTATGAAAAGCTTTGGGAACTGAAAGGAAATGTGCGAATGACAAACCTAAAAGGAGAACTGTTCGAAACAGAGCATCTTTTCTGGAATCAGGGACAGGAACGGATTTATTCAGATACAATTGTGAAAATTACGCAGGCTTCGCACATTATCTATGCCGTAGGTTTCGAGTCGAACCAGCAAATGACAAAGTATCTCTTTAAGTCGACAAAGGGTATTTTCCCGGTCAAAGAATAATTTTTTGACAGAAATGTTGTATAAATAAAAATAAATTATCATCTTTGCAACCGAAAACGAAACAAAAAGAAATGAATTCAATTTTGACAATAAACAAATTTTGGTGGTGGCACTTACAGATTAGTTAATCCGTGAGAGGTAACACCTATGTATATTTTCAAAATAAAAGATATAACAAAAAGGCTTGTCGGAACTCACGATAAGCCTTTTTTATTTACAATTTAATCATTTACTATTTACCATTAAAATGGATTATTCAATTGATAACAACGGCTATTACGGCGAATTTGGCGGAGCCTATATCCCGGAAATTTTGCACGGAACAGTTGAAAAGCTGAAAGAAGCTTTTTATGCTATAAAAGAGGATGCTTCGTTCAAAGCCGAATATTACGATTTGCTTAAAAATTACGTGGGTCGGCCTTCGCCGCTTTATTTTGCATCGCGTTTGTCGGAAAAATACGGAACAAAAATTTACCTGAAACGCGAAGATCTGAATCATACCGGTGCACACAAAATAAACAATGCGCTCGGACAAATTCTGTTGGCAAAACGCATGGGCAAAACCCGCATAATAGCCGAAACCGGTGCCGGACAACATGGCGTGGCTACGGCTACCGCTTGTGCGCTGATGGGTTTGGAATGTATTGTGTTTATGGGAAAAACCGATGTGGAGCGTCAGTTTCTGAATGTGCAGAAAATGCGCATGCTCGGTGCAACGGTGGAGCCTGTTACCAGTGGTAACTGGACATTGAAAGATGCCACAAACGAAGCCATACGTTACTGGTGTTCCAATCCTGATTCGTTTTATATTATCGGTTCTACGGTTGGACCACACCCATATCCCGATATGGTTGGATTTTTTCAATCGGTTATCAGTGAAGAAATAAAATGGCAATTGCAGGAGCAGATTGGTCGCGATTACCCGGACTATTTGATGGCATGTGTGGGAGGTGGAAGTAATGCTATGGGCACATATTATCATTATATCAACGATGAGCGTGTTCAGATTATTTCGGCCGAAGCAGGAGGCTTAGGGATAGAAACCGGCGAAACTGCTGCTACCATCAGCGTGGGAACGGTTGGTATAATTCATGGTTTCAAAACGCTGTTGATGCAGGACGAGGATGGTCAGATTACCGAGCCTTATTCGATTTCGGCCGGGTTAGATTATCCGGGAATTGGTCCGGCTCATGCATATTTTGCTAAAACAGGTCGCGCAAAAGTGTACCCGATTAACGACGACGAAGCGCTCGAAGCTGCTTTTGAACTGACCAAACTCGAAGGAATTATTCCGGCTATCGAATCGGCGCATGCACTCGCATTACTCAAAAAAGAGAAAGATGCTTTTAAACCCGATGATATTGTGGTGCTTACCGTTTCGGGGCGTGGTGATAAAGATATGGATACGTATGTGAAACATTTTATTTAATAGTTATTTGGCTTCGCCGTAATTCATGGTTATTAGCCCTTCGGGCGTTATTGAAAAAATTACACGAAGTAAATAACGGGCGAAGCCCTAATAACACGAAGTTAATAACAAGAAAAATTCAAATATGAAACTATTTGTAAACTCAAAAAAGATGCTGGCCGATTTGCAGACGCCGGTAGGAATATATTTAAAAATACGCGATTTGTATACCAACTCTGTGTTGTTGGAAAGTTCTGATTATCATGGTGTTGAGAACAGCTATTCGTACATTGGTTTTTGCCCGATAGGAGGAATTTCGGTCAATCGTTTTCTGATTAAAGAGGAATATCCCGATGGTTCGAAAATTGAAACTCCGGTGACTGGTAAGTTGACTGTAGCTGAGCGTTTTGATGCTTTTCTGAAATCGGTGGAGTTGATAAAAAACGACAATCCCGTGGGGATAAACGGTTTGTTTGGCTATTCTTCGTACGAATCGGTTCAATACTTCGAAGATGTAAAGCTTAAAGCACGCGAAACTGTTCCGGGAAGCATGCCGGGGCTGCATTATGTGCTGTTTAAGTACATTATTGCCATTAATCATTTCAATAACGAACTCACAATTATCGAGAATTTGCTCGAAGGTGAAACCTCAAAGATTGATGAAATAGAAGAAATTCTGGAAAATAATAATATCGCAACCTACGAATTCTCGGCTGTTGGCGACGAAAAATGCGATATTTCCGACGAAGATTACCGGAAAATGGTGACCCGAGGAAAAGAGGAATGTTTCCGCGGAAATGTTTTCCAGATTGTACTTTCGCGCCGGTTTTACCAGCAGTATAAAGGCGACGATTTTAAATTGTACCGCACTTTACGCTCGGTAAATCCTTCGCCTTATTTGTTTTATTTCAACTTTGGCGATTTCCGTATTTTTGGTTCGTCGCCCGAAGCGCATTTAGTTGTGGATGCCAAAAAGCAAAAAGCATTTATAAAACCCATTGCAGGTACGTTCCGCCGTACGGGAAATGACGAAAAAGATGCAGAGCTGGCTGAAAAGCTCAGTAAAGATAAAAAAGAAAATGCCGAACACGTCATGCTGGTCGATTTGGCCCGTAACGATTTGAGCCGCAACACCGATCAGGTGGAGGTGGAGGTTTTCCGCGAGGTGCAGTATTATTCGCACGTGCTTCATTTGGTTTCGAGTGTAAGCGGTCAACTAAAACCTGACACCAAAATCATCAAGCTTTTTGCAGATACTTTTCCGGCAGGAACGTTATCGGGAGCACCAAAAATCAAAGCTATGCAGCTGATTGACAGCATTGAACCGCATGATCGCGGACCGTATGGCGGTTGTTTGGGATATATTGGTTTCGATGGTAGTATGAATCAAGCCATTACTATACGTTCGTTTGTAAGTAAAAACAACACGCTTTACTATCAGGCGGGAGCCGGCGTTGTTGCCAAATCGGACGAAGAAAGCGAATTGCAGGAAGTGAATAACAAGTTAGCTGCGCTGAAACGCGCGGTGGAAGTTGCATCAGGTAAATAAAATAGATATGAAAATATTAGTTTTTGATAATTACGACTCATTTACCTACAATTTGGTACATGCAGTAAAAAAGCTGGGATACAACGATGTGGAAGTGCATCGCAACGACCAGATAACATTGGAAGAAATTGAGCGCTTTGATAAAATTATCCTTTCGCCTGGGCCTGGTGTCCCTTCCGAATCAGGTATTTTGCTGGAAGTGATACGCACATACGCGCCAACAAAACCAATTCTGGGAGTTTGTTTGGGCGAACAAGCCATTGCAGAAGCATTTGGCGGCACATTAATCAATCTTACGGATGTTCATCACGGTGTAAGCTCTATTGTTGATGTGTTGGAGGATGATGTACTTTTCAATGGATTGGATAAAAAAATTGAAGTGGGGCGCTACCATTCGTGGGCAGCTGAAAAATCGACTTTGCCCGATTGCCTAAAAATTACAGCGGTCGACGAAGAAGGTATGATAATGGCATTGGCTCACAAAACCTACGATGTTCGTGGTGTCCAATTTCACCCGGAGTCGGTGCTGACGCCTAAGGGAGAACAAATGCTTAAAAACTGGTTAACCTCCCCTAACCCCTCCAAAGGAGGGGAATAGAGCGTTCTTCAAAAATTATAAACATTTAAAATATTTAATATACCACTCAAATCATATTTTGCCCATATCTCCTTCCCCTTTGGGGGAGGTCGGGAGGAGGTCTTATGAAACAAAAACTTAATCAACTTTTCAATCATCAGTCGCTTACGCGCGAGGAGGCTGCCGAAGTGATGACCAATATTGCTGCCGGAAAATACAACGATGCGCAGATTGCCGCTTTTATTTCGGTATATCTGATGCGTAGTATCGAACTCGATGAGGTAATCGGGTTCCGGAATGCATTGCTCGAGCTGGCGATTCCGATGGATTTGTCGGAGTACGATGCGCTCGATATTGTTGGTACCGGAGGCGATGGTAAAAACACCTTTAATATTTCAACCTGTAGCTGTTTTGCAGTAGCCGGAGCCGGATATAAAGTGGCAAAACACGGAAATTATGGTGCAACTTCGGTAAGCGGAGCATCGAATGTGCTGGAGTATTTCGGGGCAAAATTTACCACAAACGTTGATGTGCTGAAACGCTCGCTCGACGAGTCCGGTTTTGCGTATTTACATGCGCCCTTGTTCAACCCGGCAATGAAAAATGTAGCACCGATTCGTAAAAATTTAGGTGTGCGTACTTTCTTCAATATCCTCGGGCCGCTTATCAGTCCGGCACGCCCGAATTATCAGTGTCTGGGCGTTTATAACCTGAAAATGATGCGTCTTTACAGTTATATTTATCAGAATCTGGGAGTGCAGTATTCGGTGGTGCACAGTTTGGATGGTTATGATGAAATTTCGCTGACCGATACCTGTAAAATAACCAATAATAACGGCGAATTTGTTTATACGCCGGAGCAACTTGGTTTCAGACAATTACTGCAATCCGATTTGAATGGCGGCGATACAGTGGATGATGCTGCCCGCATTTTTATGAATGTGCTCGATAATAAAGCCACCGAAGCACAACGAAATGCTGTGATTATCAATTCGGCACTGGCCATTCAGACCCGAAGCATTTATAAGCCACTCGAGCAGTGTAAGGCAGAAGCAATCGAATCGCTCGAAAGTGGAAGTGCTAAACGGGCGTTTGAGAAGTTTGTGGAAATTTATAAATAAGCCAATTTAATAATATGCCAATGTGCCAATAATTTGCTTATTGTCGTATTGGCACATTTGCACATTGAAAATGACAATTTTAGATAAAATAATAGAAAGCAAAAAAGTGGAAGTTGCTTCGCGCAAACTTTCAACACCCGTTTCGGCATTGGAAAAAGCGCCGGCTTTTGCACGCAAATGCTTGTCGATGAAGCAAAGCCTGCTGAGCTCAGAATCGGGAATTATTTCGGAGTTTAAACGCAAATCGCCTTCGCTCGGCTGGATACATGAGGATGCTGATGTGGTGGATGTAACTTCGGGTTACAGTGCTGCGGGTGCTTCGGGGATTTCAATTCTGACCGATGAAGCGTATTTTGGCGGTACGACCCTGGATTTAATGGCGGCGCGACCATATATTGCTTGTCCTGTTCTTCGGAAAGACTTTGTGATTGACGAATACCAGCTTTACGAGGCAAAAGCCATAGGAGCGGATGTTGTTTTGCTGATTGCAGCTGCGTTGACTGTTGAAGATACGCTAAAGCTGGCTCAGAAGGCGCACGAACTTGGTTTGGAAGTATTGCTCGAAGTGCACAATGCCGAAGAACTCGGTCATGCCAACGACTATGTGGATATGCTGGGTGTAAACAATCGCAATCTGAAAACCTTTGAGCAAAGTATCCAGACTTCGTTCGATTTGGCTGCGTTGATTCCCGACAAATTTGTAAAAGTGAGCGAAAGCGGCATTTCGAAAACCGAAACCGTAAAAGAACTGCGCAAAGTGGGGTATAAAGGTTTTCTGATGGGTGAGAATTTTATGAAGGAGGAAAATCCGGCGGAGGCGTTGAAAGGATTTATTAATAATTTATTGTAGAGACGCAATGCATTGCGTCTCTACGGAAACGAATATGAAAATCAAAATCTGCGGGATGAAAATCCCCGAAAATATAAAAGCTGTTGCGGCATTACAGCCCAATTTTATGGGTTTTATTTTTTACCCGAAATCGCCGCGCTATGCTGAGCCACTGGATATTGCCACATTAAGTGCAATGCCGGCAGGCATAAAAAAAATTGGCGTGTTTGTAAACGAAGATTTGGAAATTATTCTGACTATAGTTTACAAATACAAACTCGATGGAGTTCAGTTGCATGGAGCAGAAAATACGGATATTTGCCAAAAGTTAAAAGAGGCTGGATTAATTGTGCTGAAAGCATTTCCCATTGCCGAAGCGTATAACTTTAAGGTAACAAAAAAGTACGAAGGCACCTGCGACTATTTTCTGTTCGATACCAAAACGGATGCTTATGGTGGTTCTGGTGTGAAGTTTGACTGGCAAATGCTTGATGAATACAAAGGGGAAACGCCTTTTTTGCTAAGTGGAGGTATTGCTCCTGACGATGCCGAAGCTATTTTGAAAATTGAGCATCCTAGATTTGCCGGGATTGACCTGAATAGTAAATTTGAAGTGAGTCCGGGGTTAAAGAATTTGGAGTTGCTGGATGTGTTTCTTAAGCAATTAAGGGATTAGTTATTTGTTGTTATTGGTAGTTATTTGCCTTTCAGGCGTTATTTATTGGAAAAAACATATTAATTGACTGTAGACTGTTGTCTGTAGTCTGTCGTCAACATAAAAAATGAACAGAATCAATCAATTATTCGACCGCAAAAAGGAAAATATCCTTTCGGTATATTTTACATCGGGATTTCCCAAATTAGAAGATACAGTGCCAACACTTGCATGTTTGCAGGCAAATGGAGTGGATTTGGTGGAAATCGGCGTACCTTTTTCCGACCCAATGGCCGATGGTATTGTTATTCAGAATAGCAGTCAGCAGGCGTTGCAGAACGGAATGAGTATCCGCAAGCTGTTTGAACAACTTACCGATATTCGCTCTCAAATACATATTCCATTGGTTATGATGGGCTATCTGAATCCGATTATGCAGTTTGGTTTTGAGGCATTTTGCAAAGAATGTCATCGGGTAGGAGTGGACGGAATGATTATTCCCGATTTACCTATGGCCGATTTTCTGGCAGGATACAAAGAAATAGCCGAAAAATATGCGCTGGAGTTTATCTTTCTCATAACACCCGAAACTTCCGAAGCGCGCATTCGTGAAATCGACAGTCATACCAACGGATTTATCTACATGGTTTCGTCGGCAGCTGTTACGGGCACACAATCGTCGTTCGACAATAAAGTGGAGTATTTCAACCGCATCAATTCGATGAACCTGAAAAATCCACGACTGATTGGCTTCGGCATATCCAATAAATCCACCCGAGATATGGTAAACCGCTATTCGTCGGGAGCAATTATCGGCTCGGCTTTTATTAAAGCGCTACAGGAGACCAATGATGTTGAAAAAGGTGTGGAGTTGCTATTGAAGAAGCTGGCAGAATAAAACAAGAATCGTTTTATTCTGACCAACTTAGTGACACGACTTCGCCGGGTTTAAATATATAGGAAAATGATTTTTTTTCGCTTTGAAAAATGACTTCTTTGGTTTCCTGACTATAATTAACTCCCAGGTATACCAAAGTACCATCCGGATTTTGGAATGCAACCCCTTTTAGTGCATCTCCATCGGTAATCAACCGGGTGGCTCCGAATTTTACAAGCTTTCCGTAATGTCCTAATGCATAGTACTCTGCATTGTTTTTAATAATGCCTTTAGAACTTACTTCCACAACTCCGTAACAATCCTGGCAACCAAAATTTTTGGGACCAAAATTCTCGTCCAGCGCCAGATTCCATACAAGAACGTTTTTGCTCCAACAGTTCATTGCTCCGGCAATCAGATCTCCTACATACCAGCGAACATTCTGATCGAAATCGGGAGCCCAGCCTCCACCCGATTGTTCGGTAAAGTAAAGATTTTTATCGGGATGAGCTTCGTGAACTTTACAAAGTGCCGATATTTCACCTTTATAAAGATGGAAACCGGATCCATCGGCATATTTTTTAGCCACTGAATCATTTAAAATGCTGATTGGATAATCCGGATTATCGCAATTATGATCGAACAAGACAATTTTTGTTTTCAGACCGGATGCTTTCAATTTTGGGCCAAAATAATCTCTGATAAAAACTTTTTGTTCTTCGGCATTCATATCCATGCATGAATAAGCAGCAGTGCCGAATTCCGGTTCATTCTGTACAGTCATTGTATGAATGGTTATTCCTTCCTTTTTGTATGCCTGAATATATTTAATCAGGTAGTCGGCATATACATCGTAACAGTCAGTACGAAGTTTTCCTCCAACCATGCTTCCGTTGGTTTTCATCCATCCCGGAGGACTCCAGGGCGTTGCCATTATTTGTAATTGTGGATTTATGGCAAGAATTTCTTTCAGCATCGGAATAACATCTTTGTAATCTTCGGCAATAGAAAAATTGCTAAGCGAAAAATCTTCTTTTTCACTATAGCTAAATAAACCGAATGCAAAATCGGAAGCACCAACACAGAGTCGGGTGTAATTAATTCCTATTCCCTGTTCAGTGAACAAAAGACGGAATAATGAATCCCGTTTAGCCGCCGATAGGTTGTGGTGAAAAACATAGGCAGACGCATGAGTAAGTGCTGCTCCAACGCCTTCGACAGTTTGACATTTTTGTGATGTCTGAATTTTGACAACAGGCAATGATTTGTCAGATTGTTTCTTTACACTGATTTCTTTGCTTACCAAAAGGCTGTCGGTGTCAGGCAAGGAACTGATTACATGTATTTTGTCTGTTGTTGCACACGAATTGATTAACGTAGTAAGTAATCCAATCGCCACTAATTTTTGAATTCTCATTTAAGTAGATTTTTATTTTTGATTAATATCCCTGATTATCAGTCAAATTTAAACGAAACTACAGACCCGTTATACTGCTCGAATAAGAATTTTCGATTACCGCAACGAATATTGTATTTTTGTTTGGACCCGCTTCTGTTCAGTATTATTACGACTTTACTGCCATCCACATTCAAAAAACTGGATACAGTTAAACCACCCGGCCAGTTGGTGGACGAGTTGTTAATCCGGACAGCACCCAGACGTACAAATTTTGAAAAGTGGCCCAACAGATAATACTCTTCGTTGCGTTTGTAGGTACCATCGGTTTTAATCGTTACCACACCTCGACAATTCTGACATCCTGCTGTAGTAGTCGTAGGACCATTTTTTTCGTTCAGTGCAAGGTTCCACATAAGAAAGTTTTTTGACCCGCGATTAACGGAAGCCATTAGAAATTCTTTCATGTACCAAAACATATTCCCCATGCGAGTGTCGGTATTCCATCCTCCGCCCGATTGTTCGGTAAAATACACATCTTTGTCAGGGTGCTGAGTCTGTACGGCATCTATTGCCGATGCTGTGCCTCCATAGCCATGCCAACCAGTTCCCGCAACGTATTTACGGGTATCAGGGTCGTTCAGAATATTTATTGGATAATAGGACATATCGAAATTATGATCCCAGATAATTATTTTTGTTTCGATGCCGTTTGCAACGAATTTTGGTCCTAAATAATCCCGAATTATGGTGTTTTGTTCCGTCCAAAGCATTTTCATTGTAGGATATCCACCGGTTTCGTACATTGGCTCGTTTTGAATTGTTATGGCATCAATATCAATTCCTTCAGCTTTAAATGCTTTTATGTATTTAACAAAATATTCAGCAAAATCATTGTAAACCTCTGACCCTTTCAGACTTCCTCCATACATGCTGTTATTGCCTTTCATCCAGGCAGGCGCACTCCATGGGCTGGCCAGAATTTTTATGGTAGGATTTATCTCTTTTATTAATTTTAATACGGGCAATAAATCATCTCTATCCTGTTGTGGAATGGCAAATGAGTTTAAATCAGGTTTTTCGCAGTAACTGTAAGTACCTATCGAAAAATCGGAAGACCCAATGGTAATGCGCAGGTAGTTAAGACCTATACATCTTACGGGATCGAATAAATCGGTTAGTAAAGCGTCTCTTTTGGCTGTACTTAGTTGATTTATAAGGAAGGCTGACGAGCCGGTAAGTGCAGCGCCGAAACCATCGATATACTGATATGTAGCCGTTGTATCGAGCACTATGGTGAAACTTCCAATTTCCCGCGAAAAATTAACCGGGGAAACCTTACTCAGCAATTGAACTTCATTGTCGGTAGTTTGCCATATATGAACGTCTCCTATCGAATCAACGGGCTCCGGATCTGGTTTGGGTTTGGGAACCGGATCTTTGCAGCTGTATTGTAGCAGAAATAAAACGAAAATTAAAGCCGAAAATGTGAGTAATTTTTTCATTGTAATTAAATAACAATCCAACCAAAAAGACTGTTCTTTTTGGTTGGATTAAAGTTACAATATTTATTTGATTTTTACAAAACTGGTGGTTTTGTTATTAATATTGATGGTAAAGCGATAGATTCCCGGAAGATTTGCAAAATCAGGAGTGCCATTGAAATTACCTTTATCGTTTGGCGACGGAGAATACAGGTAGCTGTTTGGCATTGCATAGTTTTGCGAACTTTCTTCATTACCCCAAGTTCTTTGATGCATAAACTTCACTCCAAAAGTTAATCGCCATGGTTCAGCCGCAGTTGGATCAATTTCGTGATTAGCATAAAACACTGCTTCGAAAACACCTTCTGAGACTTTACGGCAGAACTTATATTCGAGCGGAGAATTCCAGTTCCACGATGATGTTTTTACCGCAGGTGTTCGTGCAGGTCCCATACCAACACCAACCAGCCATAATGCATTTGGATAAACCGCATCGGGTTGTTCAACGAATACATAATTCAGACGTGGATGATAATACACCATATAAACGCCGGTTTCGCCCAGGAACTTAACTTTGTCGACACCTGTAACTTCAAAGAAAGTTGGATCCATTGAATTACCAACATCTGTCAATCCGCTTATTGTCATTTCGGTATCCTTTCCGAGATACATTTTTATACTTTTCCAGTCTTCTTTTGTGGCAACATTCATGTGGTCGACCGATGTCATTTGAATTGTTGCCATATTGCTGATATTCAAAGATGTGGCAGGGGTGAGTTTGTCGCCTTCACCTTTCACAGTAAAGTTAAACAAATCAAGTGTGATTTTTTTGAATCCAACCAATGTCGGGTTCGAAAGTGTAATCATATCGCCGGCTACTGTAACTACCGTGCCATTGACTGTAACATCCACCAAACCAACTCCTCCGTTGATATAGCCAAATACAAGATTATTGGGATTAACCCAGTCAATTTTTTTAAACTTATTGAGTTTTGTAGCCAAACGGAACTTAATTTCATTTTCAAAAGTTAAGCCATCGGCCACATATATGTGATTTGCTGCGTCGGTAAGCTTCATCTCAACAGTACTTGTTGGTGCAACCAGATATACACTGGGAATTACAGGACGTGATGCTATCGTATTCAAAAGTACTGTATCCCGATGTGTTCCTTCCACGTTGATCGAACTTAAATGAACTTCAACCTCGGCTCCCTCGGGCATGTGTGCCACGAATGGAATTTTGTATTTTTGGGAATATGTGGCGCTATTGCCCTTGGTTCTTACTTTTTCAGCCAGAACTATTTCATCGCCAACTACTATTTTAACTTCGAGTGTTGACAGAGGTGTCCGCGGATCGGACACTCCAACAGAAAGACTAATGGAGTCGCCATAAACAATTGCATTTTCGGCTACAACTGCGTTATCGAATTTGGGCATCGATGTTGGGAAATGGGTTCTAAGCTCTTCTTCCTGACACGAAGCTAAAAGCAAAGTAATGAGCCCGAATATTGTTGTTTTAAATATGTTTTTCATATTACCTTTATTAGTTTTATTGATTAATAACCGGGATTCTGAACCAGATTGGTATTTAAGTCGATAGCAGTTGAAGGTATCGGGAATAAATACGATGTTTTGGTAAAGGTTCTGCGAAGCGGTAGACGTCCACTATCGCGTGAGTTAAGTGTGTTCATTACTTCCTCTACTTTTTCATAACGTACCAGGTCGAACCAGCGTTGACCTTCGAAAGCCAACTCCAAACGCCTTTCTTTGAGAACAGCATTCAACATGCTTTCTTTCGATGCTTTGGCACTCGAAGGTAAAGCCGGTAACGAAACGCGTGCTCTGATTTGATTTACGATAGCTTCGGCTGCGTCAAGGTTGGATGCACCATCCAGATTGGCAAGAGCCTCGGCTTTGAGCAGCAAAATATCAGCAAAGCGAATTTTAATAATACTGTGTACTGCAGATCGCATTTTGTACATAAATGGATAATTGCTTGATGGATAGTAATTACTCCAGGCTGCCTGATAATAGACGATGGATTCGTTTTTACGTATATTGTCATTCTCAGCATTAAAAGCAGCAATGAGATCTCTTGTAGGAGTTACCCATTTTGCCCATGAAAAGTTAGCCTCGGGATCCAGCAAGTCTTTACCAAACATCCAGGTTACCCAGTTTCCTCCACCCGGATAGAAGTTCACTTCCAGAATCGATTCAGGAGTAGATCTCTTTTTTAAATCGGTACCAGCCGAATTCATGGCGTAAATGTCGCCGTAATTTTGATTCAGGGTAAATCCATCGGCTATTACTTCGTTACAATATTGAAGTACTTTTGCGTAGTCGCGGGCTGGTTTTTCAGCATAAATCTTGGCTAAAAGTGCTCTTGCTACCGATTTCGAAAATTTTGTTTTGTCACCTGCATTATTTGCCGGAGCATCTACTATGGCTTCTGTCAAATCTTTAATCATTTGGGCATAGGCCTCAGTAGGTTCGGTTTGTTTTGGATAATACAAGGGATATACTTCTTTAATATTCTCGGCAGTAATATCCTTACCTTCTTTTGTAACTACCGGTATATTTCCCCAGATGCGAATCATGTCGAACCAAACCAACGATCTGAAGATTTTTGCTTCGGCTTTCCATTCCTTACGTTCATTAGCCGTAAGTGTGGCATCGGGCACTTTGTCGATGTTTTCAACAACGGTATTCGCTTGTGTCACATCAGCCAGGTATCTGTCCCAGTCGCGTGCTAAAACACTGTTGCCTCCATCAATAGCGTTAGTTTCGATAGGCACCACCTGTGAGCCTGTACTTCCTCCATACGAATTGTCGGAGCGTGTTTCACACATCATGATCAAGTCGAGATACCAGTGTTCCTGATCCTGAATTTTCTGGTAAAGTGCCTGATATTGCGAGTACATTTCTGCACGCGTTTTATATTTGATTGAGTCAGTGGTAGAAGTTTGCCCAAAGTTTCTTTCGGTATAGTCTGAAATCGGGTCGTAATCTAGCGAACAGGATGTTGCAGATAAAAGTATTACTGCTCCAATCAATAATTTAAATCTATTTTTTGTTTTCATTTGAATACTTTTTTTTAAAATTCGACATTAAGTCCTACAATAAAAGTTCTTGTCTGAGGATAAGTTCCCCAATCGATGCCCTGTACGGTACCGCTATTTCCCCACTGATTCACTTCCGGATCAAAGCCCAGGTATTTAGTAAATGTCAATAAGTTAGATGCTGTCATATAAGGTTGCAGTTTTGTTATTCCCATTTTTTTTAGTTTTGTCGGAGCAACATTATACGAGAGAGTCAGGTCTTTTATTTTCAGGAAACTACCATCTTCAACAAAGTATGATGAAATCTTCATGTCGTAATTAGCCTTAGGGATCGAAGTTATCATTCCCGGGCGACGCCAGCGGTCGATAACGCGGGTTGATTGATTTTTAGCATCGTACATTCCTTCTGTTTCCATGCGCGAAGCATTGAAAATTTCGTTTCCATAAGAGCCTGTAATCAGTACACTTAAATCGAAATTTTTGTAGGAAAAGATATTTGTCATACCAAAGGTGAAATCCGGATTAGGATTACCAATTTCGGATTTATCGGAGTCGGTTATTGATCCATCTTTATTTACATCCCGGTACATTAATTCACCTGTTTCGGGGTCAACTCCATCGCTGATATATCCGTAAAATCTTCCGAGCGAGTAAGAAGGTTGATTTCTTACAACATTTTCAGTAATATTTTCGCTTGTTTTGGCTGTGTTATAAACCTGTGCAAAGACCAGTTTTGTCAGTTTGTTTTTGTTTGTGGAGATATTGAAATCTGTCGACCATTTAAAATTTTTGCTGTTTACGTTTTTCGAATTGACCGAAAACTCAAAACCTTTGTTCGACATTTCGCCTTCGTTGCGTGTAATGGTTGAAGCGAGCGATGAACCGGCAGGAAGAGACACATACATCAACATATTGGTGGTGTATTTTGAATAATAATCCAAAGCAAATGTCAACCGGCTTTTCAAAATTGTGAGATCAAGACCAATATTTGATTGCGTCATGGTCTCCCATGTCAGGTCATCTGTTCTTAGTTCATTTTGAGTTATTGTTGGCGTTGCGTTCGATTTTCCGGGCTGAGTCCAATCGACGCGATTAATTGCAAATCGCTGTAAATAACTATAGTTTGTCAATCCTGCCTGATTACCGGTTTGGCCCCAACCTCCACGTACTTTTAAATCGTCAATCCATGTTAAGTCTTTCATGAATTTTTCCGATGAAATGCGCCATGCAGCCGATGCCGAAGGGAAATAACCCCACCGATGATTTGGATTCAGCTTGGACGAACCATCTGCACGCAGGTTTACAGTTGCCAGATATTTGCCATCGTAGTTGTATGCCAATCGTCCTACATACGACATCATTGCCCATGCTTTTTCATAACTTGCGCCATCCTGATTTACTTTATTTCCGGCATTTACAGTTTTAATGCTTCCATCGTGAAAGAATTGTGAACTTATGTAAGAATTGCTGGCGTGATTGGTGGTACCTGAAGTTCCACCCATAAAATCAATATTATGCAGGCCGAATGATTTATTGTAACTCAAAATATTATCGAAAATCAGAATAGTTTCCGTCGAACGGTAGTCTGTAGCAATACCACCGGTAGTTCTTCCATAACCTGTTTTTTCCGGGTCAAGAAAACTTGTACTATTGTTGGCAAGTCGATCTAAAGTAATTGATGAGCGTAATTTTAATTTTGGTAAAAAAGTTATCTCGGCGCTTCCGGTACTTATCAGACGGTTGTTTAATGCTTTATTGTCGGCTGTGCGTGACATATTCTCAACGGGTGAAGTAATATTAACCCCATAAAAATTTTCATAGTATTGCCCCGGATTATTTTCATCCCATACAGGTGCGTAAGTTGGGGTGTTGATAACTGAAAGTACTACTCCGGCACGGTTAGCACCGAGTCCACTTACAATACCGTTGTTTTTATAATCTGAATACGCAATATTGGCTCCGATTTTCAACCATGGACGTATCTGATTCTCTATGTTCGAACGAAAATTGAAACGTTCGAAGTATGCTACTTTTATAATACCCTGTTCGCCGGTATACCCTGCAGAAAGATAGTAGTTCAACTTGTCGGTAGCATTCGAAATGGACAATTGATAATTTTGAGTGAGTGCGTTTTGAAATGTTTCATCGTACCAGTTGGTTTTATCGGTTAATGTTGCCGGTAAAACTGTTGTCGAACCCATATCATCAAGCAATTCACGATATTGAGCCACATTAAGTGATTCAATTCGCTTGGATAAACTCGTCATACCTCCGTAAGCATTGAACGAAATTTTTGCATTTCCCTTGGCTCCTGTTTTGGTTGTAATTAAAATCACACCATTAGCAGCTCTCGAACCATAAATGGCAGCTGAAGAGGCATCTTTAAGAATCTGAATGCTTTCAATATCGCTTGCAGAAAGGTGCGAGATATTGTCGAGCGTTACTCCGTCCACTACATAAAGCGGATCATTTGTTGAGTTCATGGATGTTGTACCACGCACACGAATAACCATGCCTTCGCCTGGTAATCCGTTGGGTTTAATTACAGATACGCCGGCAGCTTTTCCCTGCAATGCCTGATCGGCCGTAACAATTGGGCGTTGAGTTAAATCCTTGGTTGATACTGTGGTAATGGCCGTAGTTACATCGCGTTTTTTAACTGATCCATAGCCAATTACTACAACTTCATCGAGAGCTTTCGTGTCGTCGTCCAGTATTATTCTGAATTTTTTTTCAGAACCTACAGTAATTTCCTTTGGACTCATTCCAATGTAGCTTACAACCAATATGTCCTTTGGAGCTGCTTCGATGCTGAATTTTCCATCGATGTCTGTGATTGTTCCTGTAGTCGTACCTTTTACAAGTACGCTTGCCCCAATAATTGATTCATTTTTGTTATCCACAACTACGCCACTAACAGTGGTTTTCTGTGCAAACAAATTGAATGGAATAGCCAGTGCTATAATCAGCGCATACCGAAGCAGTTTATTTCTGCTAACAGTAGAAACTGTCCTTTTTTGTTTTTCGTCAGTGATTCTCATTGATTTTAAATTTATTGGTTTTGTTATTTATAAATTATTTTTGATTTCAATTTTCCTATTGCTATTTCAAATTCTCCCGGTTCTGTTACCCATTTATTGTCTGTGTTCACAAATGCGAGGTCAGTGTCCGAAATTTCAAAATTCACTGTTTTCGTTTCACCGGCATCGAGTGTTATTTTTTCAAACCGGCGTAAACGTTTAATGTCAGGTGTGATTGTGGCATACAAATCGCTGCTATACAGTAATACTGTTTCTTTTCCGGCCCGTTTCCCAGTGTTTTTTACATCAACGCTGATTTTGAGTTTTCCACCTTTAGAAAATTCTTTAGATGAAATTTTTAAGTTGCTGTACTCAAAAGTTGTGTAACTTAGCCCAAAACCGAATTCGTATTGAGGATTGTAATCCGACTCATAGATATAAGCACCTTCAGCTCTTTTTTGTTCTTCCGATGGTTTATGATAATAACTTGTTACCGAGTTTGGATACGATGGATAAGTGTATGGTAATTTTCCCGATGGATTTACATCTCCAAACAAAATATCAGCCAAAGCATCTCCTCCGTAGTTACCTGGAAGGTATGTCTGAATTACGGCTGACATTGCAGGTTCTATCGAACTTATACATCGCGGCCGACCTTCGTTTAAGACCAGCACAACCGGTTTGCCGGCTTTTGCAATTTCGCGGGCGAGATTCAATTGGTTTGTACTCAGACTCAGATTGTTCAAATCTCCCGGCTTTTCCGTATAGCTGTTTTCTCCTAAACAAAGAATAACCGCATCGACTGTTTTTGCTGCAGCGATAGCTTCGTTGAACTTATTTGGTTCATCCTCGAAATATTTGCCGGTTTCAATGTAACTAACTCCGGGAATATATCTGACATTACTGATTCCTGTTTCATGTTGGATAGCATCCAGAATGGTGTTGAATTTTTCGGTGTACCGCTCAGTTTTTTCGCCCTGCCACGAATATGACCAACCTCCGTTGAGCGAACGCATACTGTTGGCATTGGGCCCTGTAACCAGTACTTTTGCATTTTTTGAAAGAGGTAAAATATTGTTGTTGTTTTTCAGCAAAGTAATTGCTTCCGCGGCAGCATCGTAGGCCATACGTGCCGATTTTTCAGATCCAAATTCAGGATAATCGTTGATATTGGTTACTGGTTGTTCCCAAAGATTCAGCTTGAGTTTCAGTTTTAAAATACGGCGAACAGCATCATCAATCCTGCTTTCCTTCACTTCACCTTCTTTTACTAGTTCAATCAGATTATCACAGAAAGTTTCGTATTCGTAAGGAATCATCGACATGTCGATACCTGCATTAATGGCTATTTTGATTGCTTCTTTATCGTTTTCGGCAATTTTATCGCGGGTATGAAGGTTAATTATGTCCATCCAATCGGTTACAACCACACCCTGAAATTTCAGTTCTTCTTTCAGAAACTTTGTGATGATATCGTGGCTTGCGTGTACTGAGATTCCGTTAATAATGCCCGAGTTAATCATAACCGACTCGGTTCCGGCCTCTACTGCGGCTTTGAATGGTTCCAAATGATATTCGCGTAATATGTTTTCAGGAATGAAAGCTGGTGTTCTGTCTTTTCCTGAGTAGGGTGCTGAGTAACCTAAAAAGTGCTTCAGGCATGTTGCAACCTTATATTTTCCGTTTATGCTGTCTGTAATACCCTCGTACCCTTTAATCATTTCCACACCCATTGTTTTCACCAGATAGGGATCTTCGCCAAAACCTTCGTACTGGCGCGAAAAGCGAGGATCAACACCTAAATCGAGTACGGGTGAAAAATTCCAAGGAATGCCACTCGCTCTGGTTTCGTAAGCGGTTACGCTTGCTGTATTGTACGCATGGCTCGGATTGAAAGTTGCTGCGAGCGCAATTTGCTGTGGAAAAATAATAGCGCCATCTGTGTAGGTGGCTCCATGAATAGCATCAATACCATATATTACCGGAATTTTTAATCTGGTTTCTTCTGTAGCTACTTTCTGAATATATCCAATAATCTTATTCCATTGGGTAGCCGGCATTGCATAATTGTTTGTTGTATTCAGCACGGAACCTATGTGGTATTTTACAATTGCTTCCCGAAGTCGTGCTGAGTCAATTTCAAAAGGTTCATTGCTTTCGTGGCGACTTTCGCCATTTCCTATTACATCAAGTGTAATCTGAGCCATTTGTCCTACTTTTTCCTCGAGAGTCATTTTCGATAGGATGGCATCTGCTTTTTTATCGAGCGAATCTTCCGAAACCTGACTGCACGATACAAAAAATAGAGACGCAACCAGAATAAAGGTGCTGGTAATTTGTGATTTAATCATTTTTTTGATATGGATTGTTTCTTAATTTTTTAATTAGTGTCTTATAAACAATAAGCTTTTCGGGGACAAAAATAGAATATATTTTTAATGTATCCAAATATATTGGTGTTTATTTTACACTAAGTTGTGCGTTTATTGTAAACACCTGATATTCAAAATTGTTTTTTTATTTTTCCGGCAATTATTACAGCCATGTTTTTAGCTCCGGTTTCATTGGGGTGAATATTATCCGGAAAACTGGCTTTTTGATTACTCATACCGGTGTATAAATCGATGAGTGGCAGTTTATTTTTGTCAGCAATTTTCTTTATTACCGGAATTACTCCGTTGGTTAAAGTGGAGTCGTTAATTCCCCATTCACTTTTGTAAACGGGAACCGGCAGGCATAAATAGATTTTTGGAGAGGTGGCCATTGTTTTCAAAGTGTCAATCAGCGATTGATAGTCCTGTTCAAATCTTTTAGCATTCCAGTTTTGCGGTTTGGTGTCATTCGTTCCCAGTTTAATAACAATGATATTGGGCTTGTACACGAATACATTCGAAAATTCCTTGCTAATCCAATACGGAAAATCACCTTTCCTTTGCAGAGTTGTTGCACTGCGTCCGCAGTTAAGCACATCGTATTTGTTTCCCAAAATACTGTCGAGCACAACAGGATAACTCGTTTCGCTTTGTTTCGCTAAACCGGCTCCTTCGGTAATGCTGTCGCCAATACAAGCAACCTTTAGAATTTTTTCGGAGCAACTTACCAATAATAAAACGGTAAGAATCACGGGTATGATTTTTTTCATTTGCAATGATTTAAAAGTGTCAATACGACAATATGTTTTTTGAGTTGCAAATATATATGCTTTTATTTTATCCTGCAAATTATTTGGTGTTTATTTCACACTAAGTGGTCTGTTTTTCAACAAAAATCGAATTTTTTTTGTCAATGTGTGTTATTGACACTACCAAAGTATTTTTATATCAATTTTTTATATACCTTTGCATACGAAATAATTATAACGTAACAGATTATATGACAGATATAACCATCAATCCTTTTGCTACCCTGCCAACAATTT
>JAYRXP010000075.1:0-5907 GCA_041917395.1 Paludibacter sp. | reverse complement strand
TGTGGAGGCTGACACCTACGATGCAGAAACCGAACAACAAATAGCCGAAGTACAGGCAAAATCAAAAATTAAGACGTTCGACGAACTTATTGATTCGTGCGAGCAATGGGAAATGTAAACCGCCTTCCCGCAATTTAACAAAAAAAGCACTGCGCCTGATTTTGCAGTCGTCAATGCCAATGCATATACCGATTCTCTACGAAAGTTAAGAATCGGTATTTTTCAATTATCTTTGCACAAAATTCAAACAAAACACCACGACACATGCAATTCTCCGATTTAAACTTAAACTCATCATTGCTTAATGCCCTGAGCGACTTAAATATAACTACCCCAACAGCTATTCAGGAGAAAGCCTTTCCGGTTATTATGTCCGGCAGGGATGTGGTGGGAATTGCACAAACCGGTACCGGAAAAACCATAGCATATTTGTTGCCCACGCTTCGTCAGTGGAAGTTTTCGAAAGAAATGGCGCCATCGGTATTGATTGTTGTCCCCACACGCGAGTTGGTGCTGCAGGTTGTCGACGATATCGAAAAGCTTACAAAATACATGAATATCCGTGTTGGTGGTGTGTATGGTGGTGTGAATATGGTTCAGCAAACACCATTGCTGACAGCGGGACTCGACATTCTGGTAGCAACGCCCGGACGCTTGCTTGATTTTGCATTGAACGGAACACTAAAACTCCGTTTAATAAAACGGCTCATTATCGATGAAGTAGACGAAATGCTGAATCTGGGCTTTCGCCCGCAACTCATTCGTGTGATCGATTTACTACCTCCGAAACGTCAGAACTTGCTGTTTTCGGCCACTATAACCGATGAACTAAAGGCTTTTATCGCCGATTTTTTTACCGATCCGCTTGAGATTGAAGCCGCACGCACAGGAACGCCACTCGTAAACATTAAACAAGCCGGCATTAAAGTTCCCAATTTCAATACTAAAATTAATCTGTTGAAATTTATGCTCAAAACACATCCGGAGCTATCGAAAGTACTGGTTTTTGTTTCCACAAAAAAGCTGGCAGATGATGTTTTTGAACAGGTTTCAGCAGATTTTGAGAATGAAATCGGCGTTATTCATTCCAATAAATCACAGAATTACCGTATCGAAACCTACCGTTCGTTTAACGCTAACACTTTACGCGTGTTAATTGCCACCGATTTGGTAGCACGCGGACTCGACTTTGATGATGTAACGCACGTTATTAACTTCGATATGCCCGAACTTCCCGAAAGCTATATTCACCGCATTGGCCGCACAGGCCGTGCTGATAAAAAAGGCGTTGCGCTGGCATTTATAACCAAAGCCGATGCGGAACTTCGCAAAAACATTGAAGCGTTGATGGGTACAAAAATTGCGACCATGAAAATGCCCGAAGAAGTAGAAATTTCGACGGTACTTACCGAGGACGAACTACCCAAAGTAGCCATGAAAAACATACTGTTAAAAACACCGGCCAAAGATGAAGCAGGACCAGCTTTCCACGAAAAGAAAGATAAAAATAAAAAAGTTAACAACAAAATCCGCAGAGCAGAAGCCATGCGCCTGAAATACGGAAAACCCAAAACACGTGGACAGAAAAAATAGGAAATTTCCTAATAATACAACCAGTTATACTTCTTTTTCTCCTTTTTAATTTTCTCTTTTTCGGGCTTTTTACTGTAATCGAAATAAACTTTGTATGATATACTTGGGATAAAGCCGAACAAACTTAATTTGTAAAGTTGCAGTGGTCTATCCAATCTCGAACCATTTCGACTTAATTTGTCGTCGTCGTAATAGTAACTGTAAGGATTTACGTGAGCATAGGCATTATAAATGGAATAGGTCCAAACTGCTTTATTTCCACGCTTTGTGGTAATGGTATGATTAAACCCGAGGTCTAATCGGTGGTAAGGTGTCATTCGTCCCGAGTTTTTTTGCCCGAAAATAAATCCTATTTCATTTTGTTGTCCGTTTTCGGCGTTGAGCAGGTATTGCTTGCCAAGTGCAGGCGTGTAGGGAATACCGCTCTGAAGCTGCCAAACAACATTCATTGTCCATGCATTCTTAAGCTCCCGGTTGATGTTTAAAATTAAACTGTGTGGACGATTATAGTCGAACTCATACGCTTTTCCATCGTTGATTTTAGCAAACTGTCGGGTTGCATGTTGCCAACTGTATGACAACGAACCTTTCCACTTTCCTGTGTTTTTATTGATTGTAAACTCAGCCCCGTATGCAACACCTGTACCGTCAGTTTCAAGTTTATTCTCTATTCCGGTAATTCCATACATATTTTCGTAACCCTCTTTTAGAGCAGCCAAATGTTTCATTTTTTTGTAATATAAATTGGTCTCGGTAGTGTATGTGCCTTTTGCAAAAGATCCGTTCCATGTTACCGAAACCTGATTGGAACGTTGGGGTGGGATGAAGCGGGTGGCCGGCAGCCAGATTTCCTTTTTTAGTATTAAATCGCGTGCAAATACCAGATGCGAGGTTTGACTCACCTGCATATAATTCAGATTAAAACTATGAAGTGGTGTAGCTTGCCATGTGAGGTTTATACGCGGTTCAATACCGGGAAAAACAGTACCATCATTTGCAAAAAGCACATAACGAAACGATGGCTGAAATTGCAGTCCTTTACCGATCTGAATCTTATTGTCCACGTAAAAAGCTGCTTCAATTGAATTATACTTATCTCTCACAGTAGGTGTAGTAGCGGTCGAATTGTAAATGTAGTTTGGTTCATAGCCCAAAAAGCTTGACTGAGCACCAAAGTTCAATTCCCAGTTCTTAAAAAGGGAGTATTTCCAGGCCGAACGCATTGAAAAATCGGAAACCGACGAGCGATTTTCAAATGCAGCATCTGTCAGTACACCTTCTTCATCGTACTTATATTGTTGAGCACTCATATTTTGGTACCTGCAATAAGACACAATATTTTCGGCATATAGTCGCGAACCAAACAAACGGTTCCACCTCGCCGACGCCAACCAGTTACCCCATTTTTGAGTTGTATGGTTGAGTTCTTCTTCATTCATTTTCCATGGTTTCGACCAAAAATTGAGGAAATCGTCACCCTGATACAGATTCAGACTAAAGCTGTTTTTATCGTCAGGTTTCCAGTTGAGTTTGGCATTAATGTCGTAAAAACCGTACGAAATAATATAGTCATTTTCTTCTACTGCCAGCGACATCCCTGCCAGAAACAAATCGACCAGTGTCTTGCGCGCAGTAATAATATAACTCATTTTCTTATTTGCCAATGGTCCTTCGAATGTAAATGCCGCATCAGTTAAGCCAAGACTAAACGACCCCTGATGTTTTGAAATGTCGCCTTCACGTTGTGTTATATCAACAATCGACGAAAGTTTTCCTCCATGTTGTGCAGGAAAATTCCCTTTATAAAAATCAACCGAATTAATCATATCCGGATTGAAAACCGAAAGAAATCCACCCAAATGATTTACATAGATAAGCGGCACATTATCCAGCAAGTATTGGTTTTGACCCGGATCCCCACCACGTACCATCATCAGACTCATACCTTCACTTTGACTTTGTACTCCGGGAAGCAGCTGAAGCGCCTTCATAATATCGGGCTTTCCACCAATTGTGGGAACAGCCATTAATTCTTTAGCTGTCAGGCGAACAATATCCGATTTATTTTCGCGTTGCCCTGTTACTGTAAGTTCCGAGAGTTTGTTTACGCTACTATTTAAACGGATTATTACCATAGAGTCGGAAGTTACAGTAATCAATTGATTTGCATAGCCAATATATGACACTTTGAGCACACAAGGTGTGCTTACTTTTATGCTAAAATAGCCATGATTGTCGGTTACCGTTCCTGTATGGTTGTTTGTTTCCATTATATTGGCACCGATAAGAACTTCATTTGTCAAACCATCCCGAACAAATCCTGAAACATGCACGGAAGAGGCCGAAGCAGAGCCGGTAAAACATAAAAAATAAAATACACCCAAAAGTGTCAGGTTTAGAGGTCGCTTTGTTTGAATATACATAAGATAGAAGTTAATCTTTTACACTTTTTCGATATGTCGAGAAACTTGTGAAAATACCCAATCCGTTTGTGACATTTGTAAATAATGGATAAGCCTGAGGTGAGCTGCCTAACTCATGATAGGTGGCCGTGTAGTATAAAAAGAGCTGTTTCTGATATTTATAATATGATTCATCTACAGAACGAACCTCAATATACGAGTCGGAATAGGATTGAAAAACACTACTGTAAGAGTCTATAAAAAATTTAACTCTGTAGATGTCATTATCCATTTTTTTGTTTGAAAAAATTGTAAGCGGTTCTGGCTCTGTGAGTAATACCGAATCTTTTCCGGGTATCATATAAATCGATTTTTCGGTCCAGGTTGGATATTCAACTACCTCCTTTGTTTTTGAATCATAGCTGTAATCGTAACCCGGCTTGACAAAACGAACATGCCAATAACAAGTCTTGGTTTTGTAATTGGGCAATGTAAATTCATACGAAGAAATAATGCTACCCTGATTGCCTAATGCTGCGACTTTTGTAAATTCAATATCGAAAATAATACTGTTGTCCGGGATAGTTGTTTTAGCCAAAACTTGTTTATATCCCCCTATATTTACCTTGCAAGTATATGTAACTCCCACTTGTGCTTTAAGTTTGCTTATAAACCAACCTTTTTTAGTATACTGCAGGGTGTCCGAATCAGCATTCGAACCTTCAATTATTACCTGAGCATTCGAAGCGTAAGCCGGGGTTGAATCGTTCAAATTCGCTGTAAAACAAACCTGCACCTGAATTATACTATCGGCCTGCAAAAAAGCGTTTAAAACCGGCATTTTAGCAAAATCAGGAAATTCATCTTCCACCAAAGCATGACACGAAGAAAGTAAAATACATGCTGAAAATAAGGCAAAAACTAATTTATTCATTGTGCTGATTAAAATGTTACTAATACACCGGCTTTCCACTGCGATTTGCGGTCATTATAAAATTTTCCCATTTGATATTCACCAAAAACACCGATGTTTTTCGTAAAGTTATAACTTGCACCTAAACCTGCACCAATTTCGAAGGCTGGTTTATCCCAGGTTTTTGAGTTATCGGCAAATGTAGTAACTTGCTGTGAAACAAGTCCCAATTGCATGGGCACATAACCATTCAAACGAAGTTTTTTGTCCTTAACAAGGAGTGGTAATAGTTGTAATTCGGATTTAACACCATAGAAAAGTGATTTTCCTGAACTATTTGGCTCAAATAATCGTCCATTTCCTGTATCAGTTATACTTGCATTAAAATAGGTTGGATTTGAATATGCAATGTAAATTCCTGCTTCCCATAATTTACTATAAGCATAAAGCGCTTCAATGCCGAAATTTGGTCTTTTATCGAATAAAAACTCACGAATTTCTTGAACATCATTTTGTGTTACACCCTTGCTTGTTATGTTTGAGAAAAAAGCTTTAACTTCAAACTTATTCAGCTCAGCTTTTTGAGCAAAACCATTAGCTAAAATAACCAACAGTAAAACAACCAGAATACTAATTCTTCGCATATCTTTTCAAAATTTATTTAAATCTATTTATCAAACTACAAGGAGTATTTCAACCCCAATGTCCAACGTAAATCTTTGTCATTGTAAAAATTACCGAATGTACTTTCACCAAAATAATGAATGCTTTTTGTTATTGAATAACCTAATCCCAACCCAGCACCATATTCAGGTGATATTCCAGATTTAATATACGGATTATTACCTGTATTATTGTACAATAATGCAAACTGAACTGTCGGATAAAATTCAATCTTTAATTCGCGTTCTTTAAAAATTAAGGGTATTAGATTGAAATTTAACTTTGTGCCTAATGTAAAAGCATTTGATTTTGAAAATCCAAACCAATTACGCTGTT
>JAYRXP010000074.1:0-7103 GCA_041917395.1 Paludibacter sp. | reverse complement strand
GTAGGTGCCACCTGAACGGCGATGTCAATGGCTCTGTTCAGTAATTCCGAATTTCCAATAATTCCAAATCGTTGCTTTACGGCTTGTATTTCAGATGTTTGCATAGCTTACTTGTGTCGTTGACTGTAATTTTGACATACAACTGACAAAAGTAACAAAAAATCTGTTCTTATGGTTGATTTTTATGGTTTTATTTGACAAAAAAACGTAAAAAAGCAGGTGTCGTTCGGCGACGAACAATACCTGCTTTTTTGAAAAACGAAATATATTTTATTTCAATCCTCTCTTTTTGAGTAGTGCTTCCGGATTTGGATCTTTGCCACGGAATGTGCGATACAATGTCATTGGATCTTCAGAATCTCCTTTTTCCAGAATATTTTTGCGGAAAGAGGTTGCACGTTCCTGATTGTAAATGTCTCCGGTTTCCACAAACGATTGGTAAGCGTCGGCATCTAAAACTTCAGCCCAGGTATAACTGTAATATCCGGCTGAATAGCCACCGCCCATTACGTGATTAAAGTAGGTGCTGCGGTAACGTACAATAATTTCAGGAATCAGACCAATGCGGTCCAGTGATGCTTTTTCAAACGCATTCACATCAAAATCAGCAGTGTCTTTACGACTGTGATAATCCATGTCGAGCAATGCGGCCGAGAGTAGTTCGGTCATTGTGAAGCCTTGATTAAAGGTTCCTGCTTTTTGAATTTTTTCTATCAGTGCATCCGGAATAACTTCGCCTGTTTTATAATGTTTCGCATAGGTTTTCATAACCTGTGGTTCGAAGCACCAGTTTTCCATAATTTGCGATGGAAGTTCAACAAAGTCGCGCGACACGTTTGTACCCGATTGTCCGGGGTAGGTGCACTGGCTTAACAAGCCATGTAACGCATGACCGAATTCGTGGAAAAGTGTTTCCACTTCGTCCATATTCAGCAAAGATGGTTTGTCGGCTGTAGGTTTGGTAAAGTTTCCGACATTACAAATAATCGGACGGAAGTTTTTGCCATCTTTTTTGTATTGAGGTGTTACGTTTTCCATCCATGCTCCGGCACGTTTGCTTGAGCGCGGAAAATAGTCGGTATACAGAACTCCAATCAACGAACCATCAGCGTTAGTTACTTCAAATACTTCCACATCTGGATGATAGATTGGCATTTTATCTAATTTTTTAAACTTAAGACCATAAAGTTTGCCTGCCAAATCAAATACTCCCTGACGTACATTTTCAAGTTTAAAATACGGACGAAGTTCTTCTTCATTCAGATTAAATTTTTTCTGACGAAGTTTTTCTGCATAATACCACCAGTCCCACGCTTCGAGTTTTTCACCTTTACCTTCGGCATCCATTAGCTTCTGGAGCTCAGCCGCTTCAGCTTTAGCACGTGCCACGGCCGGAGTCCATACTGTTACCAAAAAGTCGTATACCGCTTTCGGAGTTTTCGCCATTGTATTGTCCAGAATAAATGCAGCCGGAGTTTCAAAGCCCAGTAAGTTTGCTTTTTGAATGCGAAGTTTTATTATTTTGTTGATAACGGCTTTGTTATCGTTGGCATTATCGTGGTTAGCACGTGTGGTGTAAGCCATAAGCAGCTCTTTACGCAATTCGCGGTTTTCGCTGTATTGAAGTACCGGAATAAAACTCGCTTTTTGCGTTGTAAATACCCATTTGCCATCGAGTTTAGCTTCTTTTGCAGCTTCGGCAGCAGCCTGACGAACGCCTTCGGGAAGTCCGGCAAGATCAGCTTCGTTTTCAACAACTTTTTTGTAAGCATTTGTTTCTGCGAGTACGTTCTGACCGAACGCAAGCTCGGCAAGTCCAAGCTCTTTGTTTATTGTACGCAGTTTTTCTTTTTGTTCGGGATTTAATGCGGCACCACTCCGTATGAAGTTTTTGTAGTAGTCTTCAAGCAGTCTGTTTTGTTCGGGAGTCAAACCAAGTCCGGCGCGTTTTTCGTAAAGTGTTTTAACGCGCGAAAAAAGTTTTTCGTTTAAATAAAGGTTATCGTTGTGCTCCGACAGTTTTGGTGAAACTTCGGTTGCTATTTTTTCCATATCTTCATTGCTGTTCGACGAATAGAGGTTGAAAAATACCGACGATACTTTATTTAACAGTTCTCCGCTGTAATCCAGCGCTTCGATGGTGTTGGCAAAAGTCGGTTCTTCTTTGTTATCGGCAATGGCATCGATCTCGGCCTGATGTTGTTTAATGCCTTCTTCAAATGCAGGCATGTAATGCTCCGTTTTGATTTTGTCGAATGGTGGAGCGCCATATTCATTTTCGTAAGCAGCAAAAAACGGATTATTGTTTTTTGCACATCCCGTAAGGATTAATGCTGTCATAATGATAAAAGTTAGTTTCTTCATTTTTTTTACGTTAATAGTGAAATGATTTTTTTTGAAAGCAAAGATATAATTTATTTATAAATATACAATAATCGTGCATTTGGATTATTGCTTTGCCCGGGTGTCGTCATAATAAAAGGCAGAAACGAAAACTTCATTTCTACCTTTCTTTATTTTCAATTTCAGGATTTCGCTTAAATTCCTTTTTCGCTCAGGTAGCGTTCAGCTTCGATGGCTGCCTGACAACCACTTCCGGCGGCAGTAATGGCCTGACGGTAATGAGGATCGGCTACGTCGCCGGCTGCAAATACACCCGGAACATTGGTGCGCGGTGTACCCGGAACAGTTTTGATATAACCCACTTCATCGGTTTCAATCCAGGGTTTGAAAACATCTGAATTCGGTTTGTGTCCGATGGCAAGGAAAAATCCATCGATTTCGATATGTACCTTTTCTTCGTCATCCTGTCCGCGACGTTTTATTAAATTGGCTCCCTGAACCACCATTTCGCCCGTAAGTCCCTCGGTTTCATGTTCGAAAAGAACTTCGATTTTTGGATTTGCCAATACACGTTCCTGCATAATTTTAGAAGCGCGCAGGTATGGTTTTCGTACAATCAGAAACACTTTTTCGGCTAAACCAGCCAGGTAGGTTGCTTCTTCGCAGGCTGTGTCGCCTCCGCCAACAACGGCCACTTTGCGCTTGCGGTAGAAAAATCCGTCGCAGGTAGCACATGCCGAAACCCCTGAACCGGCATATTTGTTTTCGTCGGGCAAACCAAGATATTTGGCTGTAGCACCAGTCGAAATAATAATTGTTTCTGCTTCAATTACTTTTTCGCCGTCAACGGTAACTTTGTATGGAGCTGCCGACAGGTCGGTGGCAGTAACATATCCAAAACGAATGTCAGCACCAAAGCGTTGAGCCTGTTTTTTCAAATCTTCCATCAACTCGGGTCCAGTAATTCCTTCCGGATAACCGGGGAAGTTTTCAACTTCGTTGGTTGTTGTAAGCTGACCTCCGGGCTGCATACCTTCGTACAAAACGGGCGAAAGATTAGCACGGGAAGCATAAATGGCGGCTGTGTAGCCTGCAGGGCCTGAACCTATTATCAGGCAACGTACTTTTTCTGTCATATATTTATGTTTTTTATTTTATTATTTTCTGTGAAAAAATCAATGCTGGTTTCAGCGTAGATCATTCATCACTACTCCTTTGAATTTCGATTTGTTAAAAACAAAAGTTTCATCGGTTATTTTGGCCACTTTTATGTAATTCGAAAGTGTGAGCTGGGTGATGGTTCCTTTCTTATCAAACAGCCTGATATTTTCCGGATATCCGGTCGAATTATTTATCTGAATTTGTGTTTTGATAAATTCGTCTTTTTTATTTTTCGGAATCAACTCAATCACTTTCGAACCGCTCTGTTTTGTTTTAGCAAAACGTATCGACGACTTTGATTTAAATGAAGCCAAAATAGCCATTGGATTGATTTGTATCAATTCTTCTTCGGTTGGTTCGGTAATTGAAACCTCATTGTCGGATTTCATGTATGTCCACTGAGTTTTTCCGTCAAACCAGGCCTTTGAATCATCGGTGTCAATCGTGAATTTATTTGCTTTCATGATAAACGTTCCCGAAACCGACTGCGAAGTTACTGCATTTTTTCCTTGTGAAGAAAGCCTGAAGTTGGTTTTGACTGCGCTTGTCCTGACTGAAGCCAATAGCTCGTTTATAACTTTCTCAGCATCAGTGTTGTTTTGGGAAAATAAGCCTGTTATCGAAAATATTAATACAATTATCGAAAGTCCAAATCTGTTCATAATTAATTGTTTTGAATTGCATTAAGTCAACACCACATCATAACTGTTTCAAAATTTGTTCCAGATGATAATCGTCCATTACAAGTACCTGGCGTGCTTTGCTACCCTCGAACGGACCGATGATACCTGCAACTTCGAGCTGATCGACAATGCGGCCTGCGCGGTTGTAGCCAATGGAAAATTTACGCTGTATGAGTGATGTTGAACCCTGCTGACTTGCAACAATCAGGCGGGCGGCTTCTTCAAACAGCGGATCGCGTTTGCTCATGTCCACAGAACTTATATCTACGCCTTCACCTTCAGGATTGATATATTCGGGCAGATAAAATGCTGTAGGATAGCTTTGTTGATCGCTAATGTGGTGAACCACATTTTCTACCTCAGGAGTGTCAACAAATGCGCATTGAACACGAATCAGATCGTTGCCCTGAGAGAAAAGCATGTCGCCACGACCAACCAGCTGATTTGCTCCCGGAGCATCGAGAATCGTGCGCGAGTCAATCATCGACGATACGCGGAACGCAACACGTGCAGGGAAGTTAGCTTTTATCACACCGGTAATGATATTTACCGAAGGACGCTGAGTTGCAATAATCATGTGGATTCCCACGGCACGTGCAAGCTGGGCGATACGGGCAATAGGCATTTCCACCTCTTTACCTGCCGTCATTATTAAATCGCCAAACTCGTCGACAATAACAACTATATATGGTAAAAAACGATGTCCTTTTTCAGGATTTAAATTCCGGTTAAAGAATTTTTCGTTGTATTCTTTGATGTTCCGAACATGCGCTTTTTTTAGCAAATCGTAACGATCATCCATTTCTTTACAAAGCGAGTTAAGCGTTTCAACCACTTTGCTGGTGTCGGTTATAATTGCATCTTCGCCATCAGGTAACTTGGCCAGAAAATGTTTTTCAATATCACCGTAAATGTTGAATTCCACTTTTTTGGGGTCAACCAAAACCAATTTCAGTTGCGATGGGTGTTTTTTGTAAAGCAACGAAGTGATAATGGCATTTAATCCAACCGATTTTCCCTGTCCCGTGGCACCGGCTACCAGCAAGTGTGGCATTTTGGCTAAATCCACCATAAAAATCTCATTGGTTATCGTGCGTCCGAAAGCAACCGGAAGTTCAAATTTCGACTCCTGAAATTTTTTCGAAGCAATAACAGAATGCATCGAAACCACCTGAGGGTCAGCATTTGGTACTTCGATACCGATTGTGCCCTTGCCCGGTATTGGCGCAATGATACGAATACCGGTTGCAGCCAGACTCAGCATAATGTCGTATTCAAGGTTTCGGATTTTCGATATACGAACACCCGCTTTAGGCACTATCTCGTAAAGCGTAATCGTAGGACCTACAGTAGCTTTTATGGTGTCAATCTCGATACCATAGTTTTGTAAGGTGGTTATAATGCGGTTTTTATTTGCATTTTGTTCCACCATGTCAATCTGAGTGTCGTTATCGGTGCCATATACTTTGAGTAAATCCAGTGTCGGTGCTACGTAATGCGATAGGTCGAGTGTCGGGTCATATTTTCCGAGTTTCGTCACGTTGTAAAACGGATCTTCATTTTCGTCGCTGCCATTTCCGTTTTCTTCAATATCAATTGCTACATTTTCATCCGGCTGTTCAATAGGTGTTATTTCGAACGGAACTTCTTCAATTTCAGGTTCTTTTTCCTCAACAGTTTCGTCTAATGTTATTTCTTTGTCAGCTATTATTATGCTTTCCTCTTCTTCGGCTTTTGTAACCCAGTCTTCCGGAATTATTTCGGTGCCAACAGCAACTGTAGGTTCAAATTCTTCCTGATTATCGTCCTTTAAATCAAAGTTTTGAGGTGCTTCTGTCTGTTTCTGTTTTTTCGAAAATAAACGTTTCAGGAATGGCACCGTTGCTTTCGATGAGATAACGCTGTAAAGTAAAAATATGCCTGCCAAACCCATAATTGTGCCCGGCAAACCGATGTATGAATTTATCCAGTTGCTTACAAATTCGCCGTGTAGTCCTCCCGGAGCAAAGAAAATCCAGCCTTTTACGAAAGGATTAACAGCTATCGCTAACGTAATAGAGAGCCAGATAAGCCAAAATGCAGTGTGAAAAAATGCGGCAATAAACGACATTGATTTTACGCGCAGCAGTTTAAGACCTATGATGAAACCCAGAAATAAAAGAGCGAATGAAGATATTCCAAACCATTTGTGAATCATGGTTTCGGCGATGTAAGCTCCTGTGACCGATGTCCAGTTCTGTATTTCGGTTCTCAGGGTTAATGCTTCCCGGAATGGAAGGTCCATTTTGCTTTGATCGGCTGCTCCGGTGAAGAAATAAGAAACAAATGCCAGTGTGAAATACAATACACCTATAATTACAAAAATACCGGCAACAAAATGCGTTCGTTCATCTTTGAAAAACAAAACAAGTCCTTTCCAAAAACTGCTGTTTTCTGTGCTGTTTCGTTGTGAAGAAGTTTTATTGTCGGTTCGTGAAATATTTTTAAATTCCTTTTTCGCGTCAGGTTTCTGACTTGGTTTTATTGGTTTTCGGGGCGCCATATCGATTGTTTTTTTACGAGATGCAAACTTACACAAAAAAAATGATTTGATGGGTGTTTTGAAATTTAATCTGCTACAGTTTTTATCCTGTAATTAACAAATTTATTAAGAATTCTCTTCAGCTATACAAAGCGGCATAATTTCCCTTTGTAGACTGTTATATAGTTCTGAATGTCCTGAAAAATATAATTAATTGAAAGTGTTTGATGCTTGTTTTCGAAAAAAATGATAGTAATTTTTGCTACAAAGTAAACAATTTTTTTGTTTTGCTGTTTTAAATATTGTGAATAAATAAACAGTGTGTTTCAAAACCAGTTTTACCATGTTCATTAAAAAATATTCTTTTATGAAAAAAATTAAACTACTCATTTTTT
>JAYRXP010000073.1:0-7589 GCA_041917395.1 Paludibacter sp. | reverse complement strand
TCGATGCCGGCATTTCAAACTATGATATTTATTTCGGTATTAGCACTTATTGGTAACGGACTCTGCCTGTATATTCTGCAAAAAAGTAAAAGCACTGATGCACACATGCAGGCAAGTGTAATTTTTACTTCGAACGATGTGCTTGTAAATGCCGGGGTTATTGTTGCGGGGGTACTTGTGTATCTGACAAACTCGAAATACCCGGACCTTGTTATCGGAACTATTGTGTTTTTTATAGCAGGACAGGCGGTGTTTAAGATATTGAAACTGTCGAAATAAGCTTCCACGATATATCGTAATATCCACAGCCTGATTTATAAGTCAGGTTTGAGTGATGACAACCAAACACGGGTGTTATTTTTTGAAAATGCGGATTTAATTACAAACGAAAATTTTGTACCTTTGCGCGTTGTTTGGAAAAATAATTAGATCACCTGTATTTTGGAAGGTAAAAACTATATTTTCAATTCGTTTTTATTTGTTTTAGCAGCAGCAGTGCTGTTTGGGGGTTTGTCGTATCTGAATTACGATGTTCGTGTTTTCTCCTATAATTTAAAACCGGTCAATATGTTTTCGGACGTTCAGCAGGATGAAGAGGCTGAAGTTGAATCCGTTGAAACGATTAAACCTCCGGTAGCCGAAGTTGCTGTCGCCGATACATGCCCCGAAGGACTTGTGCCTATTCAGAATTTTACTGCACAAAAATTTCCGCTCGACCCGATATTCAGTAAACTGCAACGTGCCAAACGTGGTCGCGATAAGGTGCGTGTGGCCTGGTTTGGCGATTCGTTTACCGATGCCGACCTTGTGGTTTGCGACCTGCGCGATACCCTGCAATCGGTTTACGGAGGTAATGGTGTTGGTTTTGTGCCTATTACGCACGAAGCTGCCGGTTATCGCCGGTCGGTACAGCTTTCGTTTGGCGGATGGAATACCAGCTCTATTCTGCACCGCAAAGGAACTTACAATTTTGGAATAAACGGGTTTAGCTATCGCCCCGATTCGGCAAACTATGTTCGTTTCAGAGCAAGTAATCAGTACAAACATACACGCCGGTTTGATATTTTCCGTTTGTTTTATGCTTCGCACTCTGCTTCCGAAGTGCGTGTGGCGCTCAACGATACTATTAAACAGCGTATTACGCTCATGCCTACGCCTACACCCGAAATGATTAGCATTGGCAGCAGCGATATCCGCAAAGTAAAACTGAACTTTGCACAACATCCGGGAATTACCGTTTATGGTGCTTCGCTCGAAGATAGTACGGGTATTTATTTCGATAATTTTTCGGTAAAAGGCAATTCGGGTCTTGGGTTACTGGCAATACCGAATGTGAACCTGATGAAGTTCGACAGTTTGCTGAATTACGACCTTATTGTGTTGCAATTCGGACTGAATGCCATTACGCCGGAGTCGCGAAAATATACATCGTACATGCAGGGCATGGAACGTTTGGTAAATAAGTTTAAGGCGGCTTTTCCCAATACACCTATTTTGATGCTTTCGGTTTCGGACAGAAGCGAACGCCGTCAGGGCGAATTCGGGACGATGAAGGCTGTGAAAAGTCTGGTTGCAGTGCAGGAACGGTTTGCGTACGATCATAAACTGCTGTTTTGGAACCTGTACGAGGCAATGGGTGGCGAAAACTCCATGATACGTTTTGTACAATCGAATCCACCGCTTGCGGGAAAAGACTACACGCACCTGAATTTTGATGGCGGTAAAATAATAGGCCATTCGCTTGCCCGGAGCTTGCTTTATGAAGGGGAAAAGTTTACAGAAAGGAGGCGAAACCTTGTTTCGAATTAAGCAATTGTTGTTGGTGCTGCTATTGGTACCGGTTTTCGGATTATCGCAACAGTCGGATTCCGGATATAGCTTTTCGACTTTTGTAGCAGGAAGCGATACAATAATGCAGCATCAGTATTTATCCGGTTTTTTTAATAAATTAAATGAACTGGAATCCTCTGCCGGCCAAAAAACAATCAACATTATTCACATTGGTGATTCGCATATTCAGGCCGATTTTCTGACGCGCGAAATCCGTAATTCGCTCCAGAAAAGGTTTGGCAATGCTGGTCGCGGACTGGTTTTCCCGTACCGGTTGGCACATTCAAACGAATCGTACGATTATCGTTCGTCGTCGGGCTCGGGATGGAAATGGGAAACGGTAAGAAGTCGCAACCGGGACTTTGAACCCGGAATTGCGGGAGCAAGCCTTTTGAGCCCTGATGACATTTTTTCGTTTGATCTAAAAATCAATAAGCGCGATTCGGTCGACAATTCGTTTTGCAGGGTGAAACTTATTTGCCGCAACGATTCGGACGACCTGCTGGCTTTTGTTACGGACAAAAATACATTGAGCCGTAAGTTGATTGCTTTTTCGGGTGATACGGTTTACGACTCGGAGCTCGACAGCTATACGGATAAAATAGAAGTAAAATCGGTTGCAAACCTGCTTGTCGACGGGGTTGTGCTCGAAAATAACCGTAAAGGGATTCAGTATCATGTTGTGGGGATTAACGGAGCTCATTATTCCGATTATAATCAGTCGTCTGTGTTTTTTGCAGAAATGCCTTTGTTGCAGCCCGATCTGATTTTGGTATCGCTCGGTACGAACGAAGGTGTCAATGCACGAATCAGTTCAGAAGCTGTTGCCGGCGAAGTGGATAAAATGGTTCGTAATATCCGTAATCAGGGTATTTCGGCGCCGATAGTACTGATTACACCTTTTGATAATTTTTATCGTCGCAAGAAATTTAATCCTTACCTGTCGAAGGTACGAACAGGGCTACTGGCTGCCTGCGAAAAGAATAATATCCCGTGTATGGATATGTATGGCATAAGTGGAGGATATGGCTCGGCTGCCGAGTGGCGCAAGCGTGGTTTGATTACTTCCGACCGCATACATTATACTGCACAGGGTTATACCCTTCAGGGAAAAATGATTTATAATACATTGATTAACAGTTATTCGAAATATGTTGCCCATTGACTTCAACAAACTGCTGAACGAACTCACCTATCAACCCGATGCACCGATAATATTCAGTAGCGGGCTTTTTTTATATCTTTTCGTGGGCTTTCTGGCTGTTTACAGTTTTGTATATAAATACGAGCGGCCGCGTATTTATTTTCTGATTGCTTTTTCGATTTACTTTTATTACAAATCAAGCGGACTTTATTTTTTGTTGCTCATAGGGTTGGCACTGGTCGATTATACGCTGGCGCGGGTTATGGCGCGTTCGGAAAATAAGCGTGTGAGGCTTGCGTTGCTTGTTACAAGCCTGTCGGTCAATTTTGGTTTGCTGGGTTATTTTAAATACACGAACTTTTTGTTTTCTACATTTTACGGGCTGATTGACAAACCGTTCGATCCGTTTAATATTTTCCTGCCGGTAGGTATTTCCTTTTTTACGTTTCAGAGCCTGAGCTACACCATCGATGTGTATCGCCGGAATATTGAGCCGGTGAAGAGTTTAAGCGAATTTGCATTTTTCGTAACGTTTTTTCCGCAAATGGTTGCCGGGCCTATTGTGCGTGCTGTTGATTTTATTCCGCAGATAAAAAAGACACCATTTGTAAGTAAAGCTGATTTTGGAAGAGCTATATTTCTTATTTCGAGCGGCTTGTTTAAAAAAGCGGTTATTTCAGACTATATCAGCCTGAACTTTGTCGACCGTATTTTTGACGGACCGACGCTTTATACCGGATTCGAAAATTTGATGGGCGTATACGGATATGCGCTGCAAATTTATTGCGATTTTTCGGGCTATTCCGACATGGCTATTGGTATTGCGCTCCTGATGGGTTACAAATTGAGTCTTAACTTCGATTCGCCTTATCAGTCGGCAAGCATTACCGAATTCTGGCGTCGGTGGCATATCTCGTTGTCGTCGTGGTTGCGCGATTATCTGTACATTTCGCTCGGAGGTAACCGGAAAGGAAAAATCAGAACTTACGTAAACCTGCTTATCACCATGCTTCTGGGAGGTTTGTGGCATGGTGCTGCGCTGCGTTTTATTATCTGGGGAGCGTTGCATGGGGTTATGCTGGCTATCGAAAAGTTCTTTAAATCGATTGTTACAATTCCGAAAAACAAATTCACGCATATAGTTGGGATAATACTCACGTTCCATTTTGTGTGTTTTACGTGGATATTTTTCCGTGCTGCAGATATGCAAACGGTAAACGGAGTACTTACTCAGATTTTTACATCGTTTCATCCCGAAATTATCAGTGAGTACTTAGTGGGTTATCCATTGGTCAGCTTGTTGATAGTGATTGGATACGGGCTTCATTTTGTTTCGCATGATACCGAACAAAAAGCGCAGAATCTGGTGACGCGCTCGCCGTTTGTATTAAAATTAGTATATTTGTCGCTTATAATATTCCTTGTGATTCAGATTAAATCGTCGGAGATACAGCCGTTTATCTATTTCCAGTTTTAAATATATTGTGAACCACAAAAGGACACAAAGAATCACAAAATAATATCTATCAATAACAAATAAATAACTATTGAATAACAACTAAATAACAATAAAAACAGAATGAAAAAAGCAATTATTACAACCGAAAAAGGAGTAATGAAAGTGGAGTTCTACGAAAAAGATGCTCCCGGAACAGTGAAAAACTTTATTACACTGGCCGAAAAAGGTTTCTACAACGGATTAACCTTTCACCGTGTAATTCCTGATTTCGTGATTCAGGGTGGATGCCCTAATGGTACAGGAGCCGGAGGACCGGGTTACACCATTAAATGCGAACTTGATGGAGATAATCAATACCACGACCGTGGTGTGCTTTCGATGGCTCATGCCGGACGTAATACGGGTGGTTCACAGTTTTTTATCTGCCACAGTCGCCGCAATACAGCGCATCTCGACCGTCATCATACCTGTTTCGGCAAAGTGGTGGAAGGTGTCGACGTAATCGATGATATACGTCAGGGAGATAAAATTGAGAAAATTGAAATTATAGAAGAGTAAATAATCAGTTATAAATTATTAATTATCAATCAGAAGAAAAGATCTCTTATGAAAAAACTAATTTTAGCAGTTTTAGTGCTTGCTTCCACAGTATCGCAGGCCCAAACCAACCTTCAGTTGCATTACGATTTTGGTAAAGACCGCAAGTATGTAACTTCAACACTCGAAATGTTTAAACCGGACAAATGGGGTAATACATTTTTCTTTGTGGATATTGATTACAACGATGGCGCAGCAAATCACCCTTCGTTGGCATATATGGAAATTGCTCGTTGTCTGAAATTCTGGAAAGGCCCTTTCAGTGCACATGTTGAGTATAATGGTGGTTTGCTGAATGCTGGCGGCGCTGCTTTCCCAATCAACAATGCATATCTGGCAGGTATCGACTGGGGATGGAATAATGCCGATTTTAGCAAAACTTTAAATCTGAAAGTGCTTTATAAGTACATTCAGGGCAAACAAAGCTCTGCACAATTGACAGGTGTGTGGGGAATTCATTTTTTGAAAGGAAAAATGAGTTTTACAGGTTTTGCTGATTTGTGGTGGGAGAAAAACACCTATACTTTTGATGGTGTTACACATCCTGTATTTATTTCGGAACCACAAATCTGGTATAATATCAGTAAAAATCTTTCGGTAGGTAGCGAAGTGGAATTTGGTTATAATTTTGCTCCGGTTCAGGGCTTTAAAGTTTGTCCGACTCTGGGCGCTAAATGGAATTTCTAACCCCCGGGTTTGTTATTCTCTGAATTTCCACTAAAAAACAACATAAAAACAAAAACATTATGTTTGATAAATTATTCAAATTAAAAGAAAACGGTACGAATATACTCACCGAAATAGTAGCCGGCATAACTACTTTTATGACCATGGCTTATATCCTTTTTCTGAATCCAAGTATTCTGGCTGCAACAGGCATGGATACCAATGCTGTGTTTTTTGCAACTGCCATTTCGGCCGGATTTGTTACCATCGCTATGGGGTTGGTTGCCAATTTCCCTATCGCGCTGGCTCCGGGAATGGGTCTGAATGCACTTTTTGCTACTGTTGCTCTTGCAGGTGTAGGTATGCCGTGGCAGATTGCGCTGGGTGCTGTGTTTATTTCAGGACTAATTTTTATTTTGCTTACTGTAACCAAAGTTCGTCAGATTTTGGTGGTAGCAGTACCTAATTCGCTGAAAAAAGCAATTACAGTAGGTATTGGTCTGTTTATAACTATTATTGGTTTTAAACTTTCCGAAATTATGGTTGTTACTGCTAATGTTATACCGCCGACTCTTGAAGCGCTCAACAAGGCTGCTGGTCCGACAACACTGAAATTTTTTGAATGGAATATTGGTATGGGAAGTTTTTCGAATCCGGCCATGGTGCTTTGTCTTATCGGTTTGGGCATTACAGCTATTCTGATGGCAATGCGTGTAAAAGGTTCGTTGTTGATCGGTATCGTTGCGGCTACGCTTATCGGTATTCCAATGGGAGTTACTGTTATTCCCGAAAACTTTAAAGTGTTCAGTTTGCCTGATTTCAGCAAACTTGCAGTAGGTGCTCTCGATATTAAAGGAGCTTTGAATATGGGAATATGGACTGTTGTGTTCACGTTTACCTTTGTGGAATTGTTTGATACTTTCGGCACGCTGGTAGGTACTGCCGGAAAAGCCGGATTGGTGGATAAAGATGGAAACTCGCCCAAAATCGGTAAAGCAATGCTTGTGGATGCATTTGGTGTTTCGTTTGGTGCACTTATGGGTACCAGCACCATAACAGCTTATGTTGAGAGTGCTGCGGGTATTGGCGAAGGTGGTCGTACCGGTTTGACAGCTGTTACAACCGGACTTCTGTTTCTGTTGGCTTTGGTGCTTGCTCCGCTGGCACTGATTATACCAAGTGCTGCCACTGCACCAGCATTGATTATTGTTGGCGTGCTTATGGTTTCGTCAGTGCTTGAAATAGACTTCAGTGATTTTACAGAAGGTTTTCCGGCATTTATTACTTTTATACTTATGCCATTGACCTACAGTATTGCTAACGGTATTTGTGGAGGTATTATCGCCTATACACTGTTGAAAGTAGTAACCGGAAAAGGAAAACAGGTGCATTGGATGATGTATTTGCTTTTTGTGCTGGTTGTGGCACGCTATATCTTTTTAGCTGAATAAGTTTTTTTTGAATCGTAAAATTCAACACTTAATAAGTATGCGTCGGATTATTCTTGCTGATAATCAAAATATAACATCATTCGGAATCCGCTATCTGTTATCGATAGCGGGCTCCGAAAATGAAGTTGTGGAAACTGGCAATAAACGAAATTTGCTGGAATTGTTGCAGGCCGACAGCGATGTGTTGGTGGTGTTGGATTATACCTTGTTTGATTTTGAATCAGTAAACGAACTGATTGTGCTGAACTCCCGTTTCGAAAAAACCGACTGGATATTATTCTCAGACGAACTGAGTGACGATTTTCTGGTGAATTTGCTTTACAATACCAACTCTTTCGGAGTGGTGCTGAAAAACAATTCGACGGATGAGATTCAGACTGCTATTCGTGAAGCGCTGAAAGGCCGGAGATATATTTGTAATCATGTAAGCAATATATTGCTC
>JAYRXP010000072.1:0-5830 GCA_041917395.1 Paludibacter sp. | reverse complement strand
TGATGGGCGGATTCGTGGATAAAAGTGAAAGTGTTCAGGAGGCTGCAAAACGTGTTGTGCAGGATTATACCGGTATCGACGATATTTATCTGGAACAAGTTGGTGCTTATGGCGATTTGGAGCGCGACCTGGGTGAGCGGGTAATTTCGGTGGCTTATTATGCGTTGGTAAATATCGAAAATTTCGAAAAAAGTTTAGCTGCTAAATACGATGCACGTTGGGTAAAACTGAAAAGTCTGCCGCAGTTGGTTTTCGACCATAACCGGATGGTGCGCGATACCATAAATCAACTACAACGTCGCGCGGCTGTAAAACCTATTGGTTTCAATCTGCTCAGTGAACTTTTTACCTTGCCTACGCTGCAAAGTTTGTACGAATCAATCTATCAGGAAAGTATCGACAAGCGCAATTTCCGTAAAAAACTCCTGAGCATGGATATACTCGAAAAGCTGGACGAAAAAGACAAAAGTTCATCGCGCAAAGGAGCATTCTATTACAAATTCAACAAACAAAAATACGATCAATTGATTGAACAGGGGCTGCATTTTTCATTGTAATACCCCCTAACCCCTAAAGGGGACTTAGAGATACATTTTTTGAACAAATAAGTGTAAAATAAACATTTATATTTAAATTCGTGCAATCCGTGTAATTCGCTTAAATTCGTAGTTTCTCTACTCCCCTTTAGGGGTTGGGGGCAAATATTAATTCGTAGTTATAATATTATGTTAGAACAACTAAAACAAAAAGTTTTCCGTGCCAATATAGACCTTGTCAAACACGGGTTGGTAATTTTCACATGGGGAAATGCCAGCGCTATCGACCGCGAAAGCGGGCTGGTGGTTATCAAACCTTCGGGCGTATCGTACGACGATATGAAAGCCGAAGATATGGTGGTGGTTGATTTGGATGGAAATGTGGTGGAAGGTAACTACAAACCTTCGTCGGACACCGCTACGCATTTGGTGTTTTACAAAGCATTCCCTAACATCGGAGGCGTGGTTCACACCCATTCCACGTTTGCAACTGCATGGGCACAGACTGGTCTCGACTTGCCAAATATAGGTACCACACATGCCGATTATTTCAGCGATGCTATTCCCTGTACGCGCGATATGACGCAAGCGGAGGTGGAAGGTGCTTACGAACTCGAAACCGGAAATGTGGTGGTAGAACGCTTCAGTGGATTGAATCCTGACCATATTCCGGGTGTGTTGGTCAAAAACCATGGCCCGTTTTCGTGGGGAAAAGATGCCGACAATGCGGTGCACAATGCGGTGGTGATGGAACAGGTTGCTAAAATGGCACATATCGCCTACAGCGTAAATCCAAACCTGACTATGAATCCGCACTTAATAAAAAAACATTTTTTCCGGAAACACGGGCCGGGAGCGTATTATGGACAAAAATAAATAGTAAATAAAATTATGGAATTCAAATTTGAAAATCTCGAAGTATGGTTCGTTACCGGAGCGCAGTTGCTTTACGGTGGTGATGCAGTAGTAAAAGTGGATGCACACTCAAACGAAATGGTAAAAGGGTTAAACGACTCAGGTAATTTGCCTGTCAAAGTGGTTTATAAAGGAACGGCAAATTCCTCGTCGGAAATTGCCGAAATTATGCGTGCTGCCAATGGCGATACAAAATGTGTGGGACTTATTACGTGGATGCACACGTTCTCGCCTGCCAAAATGTGGATTCATGGTTTGATGGATTTCAAAAAACCATTGCTGCACCTTCACACACAATTCAACCAACAAATTCCATGGTCGGAAATTGACATGGATTATATGAACCTGAACCAATCGGCTCATGGCGACCGCGAATTTGGTTTTGTCACAGCTCGTCTGCGCAAACCACGCAAAATTGTAGTTGGTTTTTGGAAAGACGACTCAACACAGGCAAAAATTGCATCGTGGATGCGCGTTTGTGCGGGTTGGGCTGATGCTCAAAATATGCTTATTATTCGTTTTGGCGATAATATGAACAATGTGGCTGTAACCGATGGCGATAAAGTGGAAGCTGAAATCCGTTTGGGTTATCATGTGGATAATGCGCCGATTGCAAAATTGGTTCCTTACGTTGAAGCAGTTACCGAAGCCGAAATCGACACGCTGATTGCTGAATATGAACGTTTATACGATTTTGCCGACGATTGCAAACGTGGTGCCGAAAAACACGAATCAGTTCGTCAGGCTGCTGCGCAGGAAATTGGCTTGCGTCGTTTCCTCGAAGAGAAAGGTGCTACGGCGTTCACTACAAGTTTCAACGAATTGGAAGGCATGAAACAGTTGATGGGCTTTGCTTCGCAACGATTGATGGCCGAAGGCTATGGTTTTGGTGCCGAAGGCGATTGGAAAACGGCTGCTTTGACTCGCACGATGTGGGTTATGGCGCAGGGCTTGCCGGGAGGATGTTCATTCCTCGAAGATTATGTGTTGAATTTCGATGGCGCGAAAAGCTCGATTCTGCAATCTCACATGTTAGAAATTAATCCCGAAATCGCCGGTAATAAACCACGTATCGAAGTTCATTTCTTAGGAATTGGCGATGCTGGTGTTTGTGCGCGTCTTATTTTTCAGGCACACAAAGGTGAAGGAATTGCAGCCACGATTGTGGACATGGGCAACCGTTTCCGCATGATTGTAAACGAAGTAAAAGTTATTGAGCCAAAAGCATTGCCTAAACTTCCGGTGGCTTGCGCTTTGTGGATTCCACAGCCAAACCTCGAAGTGGGAGCGGGGGCATGGATTACTGCCGGTGGAACCCACCACTCAAGTTTCTCATACGCTATCACCACCGAAATGATGGAAGATTACGCCGAAATTGCCGATATGGAAATGTTGATTATTGACGAAAACACCAATATTCGCCAGTTCAAACAGGATATCCGCAATAATGAAGTATATTATATGTTGAATAAAGCTTTAAGATAATAACCAGCCGCAAGCGGTAAGCAGTAAGCAGTAAGTGCTTGCCGCTTGCCGCTTACTGCTTACAAGCTATAAAAAATGAAATACGTTATTGGATTAGATTATGGTAGCGACTCGGCACGTGCCGTCGTTGTAAATGCCGAAACAGGCGAAGAATTAGCATCGTCGGTAAAATATTATCCGCGCTGGATGGAAGGTAAATACTGTGTCCCAACTGCCAATCAGTATCGTCAACACCCGCAGGATTATATTGATGTACTCGAATTTACAGTAAAGGATGCTTTGAGTAAATGTCCGGCAGGTACAGCCGAAAATGTGGTGGGAATTGGTTTTGACACCACCGGAAGTACGCCTGTTTTTACAGATAAAAACGGAACTCCGCTGGCCTTATTACCTGATTTTGCCGAAAACCCGAACGCCATGTTTGTGTTGTGGAAAGACCATACCGCCATTAAAGAAGCCAACGAAATAAACGAACTGGCAGGCAAATGGGATACAGATTACACTTCGTACGAAGGTGGAATTTATTCCTCGGAATGGTTTTGGGCAAAAGCATTGCATGTGTTGCGTGCCGACGAAAAAGTACGTGCTGCCGCTTACTCGGCTGTGGAACATTGCGACTGGATGCCTGCATTGATAACAGGAACAACGAAGCCCGAAAATATGTACCGCAGCCGTTGTGCATCAGGCCACAAAGCCATGTGGCTCGAGCAATGGGGAGGACTTCCTTCAGAAGAATTTTTGGTGGCGCTAGACCCTGTGTTGGCCGGTTTACGCAGCCGCCTTTACACCGAAACCTGTGCCAGCGATACCAAAGTGGGTAACCTGACCGAAGAATGGGCTGCACGACTTGGACTTACAACCAACGTGGCGGTAGCCGTTGGCGCGTTCGATGCGCATACCGGAGCTGTTGGTGCCGAAGTAAAACCGGGAGCATTGGTACGCATTATCGGAACTTCTACCTGCGACATCATGGTGTCGAGTTACGAAGAAATGGGCGATAAACTGATACCGGGCATTTGCGGACAAGTCGATGGTTCGGTTATTCCGGGCATGATTGGGCTCGAAGCCGGTCAGTCGGCTTTTGGCGATGTGTATGCATGGTTTAAACGTGTAGTGGCTTGGCCAATCGAAAATATTCTGGCTAAAACAACGCTTGTCGACGAAGCTACCAAACAAAAACTAATCGATGAAACACTGGATCAAATTATTCCTGCTTTGTCGGTTGAAGCTGCCAACGTTCCGGTTTCTGAATCAACCATTCTGGCAACTGACTGGATGAACGGTCGTCGCACGCCGGATGCCAACCAGATGGTAAAAGGAACGATTACCGGATTGAATCTGGGAAGTTCGGCGCCACTTATTTTCCGTGCGTTGGTTGAAGCTACCGCATTCGGTTCAAAAGCCATTGTGGATCGCTTTATCGAAAATGGCGTGGAAATTAAGGAAATTATTGGTATTGGAGGCATTTCGCTGAAATCGCCATTTGTAATGCAAACATTATCGGATGTGTTGAATATGCCAATCAAAGTGGCAAAAGCCGAACAGGCCTGTGCCTTTGGTACGGCTATGTTTGCTGCTGTGGCTGCGGGCGTTTATGCCAAAGTGGAAGATGCTCAACGCGCTATGGGACAAGGTTTTGCGAAGGAGTTTTATCCAAATGCCGAAAATCACAAATTGTATTTGGATATATATGCCAAGTATCAAAAAATTGGTCAATTCACCGAAAAAGAATTGTTTTCGTAAATTTTTGCTTTTAAGTTAGCACACAGAATAAACGGAGTTTACGGATAATCACATTTATTTGATTAATAGATTTTAATTACACATCGTTTTCAAATTTTGATATTCTGTTTTTTCAGTTTGTTCTGTGTGCTATCAAGTTATCTGGAGAAATTAAATTGTAAATAAAAATATTATGAACTGGAATTCACAGGAATTTATTTGGCTCGACTGGGTAATTATCGCGGTTGGGATATGCGCTGTAACATGGGCTGTATGGCGTTCGGTTAAAAAGGATAAAAGCAAACAGCAGGGTGCTGACAGCGAGGATTATCTTTTCGGAAAAGGCGAGCCCTGGTATATAATCGGAGCGGCAATTTTTGCTGCCAATATTGGTTCTGAACACCTTGTTGGTTTGGCCGGAACAGGTGCAAAAGCGGGTGTTGGTATGGCACACTGGGAAATGCAGGGTTGGATGATTCTGATCCTTGGTTGGTTATTTGTGCCGTTTTACCAACTTATGAATGTTAAGTTGGGCAAAATTATTACCATGCCCGATTTTCTGAAAAACCGTTATACCCCAGCAACAGGTTCGTGGTTGTCCATTATCACGTTGATTGCTTATGTGCTTACCAAAGTAAGTGTTACGGCATTTACCGGTGGTATTTTTATGGAAAGCTTACTTGGTTTGCCTTTTTGGTACGGCGCTATCGGACTGATTGTTTTAACCGGAATTTTCACCGTATTGGGTGGAATGAAAGGTGTAATGACGCTGTCGGCTATCCAGACACCGATACTTATTATTGGTTCGTTTCTGGTGCTTTTCTTAGGATTGTCGGCACTGGGTGGTGGTAGCATTGCTGATGGTTGGATCGCCATGATTGATTATTCAAAAACATTAAGCGTTGGCGCTGATGGTGTTGCTTACGGAACCAATCACATGTTCCATTTCGAAACAGGTGACCCGTTGTACGACGACTATCCCGGTTTTTGGGTATTTATCGGAGCTTCTATTATTGGTTTCTGGTATTGGGCTACCGACCAACACATTGTACAACGTGTACTTGGACAAACCAAAGGCGAATCGAGCGATGTGGTTATGAAACGTGCCCGTCGTGGTACTATTGCAGCCGGTTATTTCAAGTTGTTACCGGTGTTTATGTTCCTGATTCCGG
>JAYRXP010000071.1:0-17387 GCA_041917395.1 Paludibacter sp. | reverse complement strand
GGTTCAGTATGTGTTGGGCGAAACAGAATTCTACGGACTACCATTTAAAGTGAATAAGTCAGTATTGATTCCGCGTCCCGAAACCGAAGAACTGGTTGATTGGGTGCAACAGAGCTTTTCGCCGGATAAAACGCTTAAAATTCTCGATATCGGTACCGGTAGTGGTTGCATAGCTATCGCTTTAAGAAGCATTTTTACGATAAGCGAGGTAACGGCTTTCGATATTTCGGACGCAGCCCTACAAACTGCCAAAATTAATGCCGAACAGAATAATTGTAATGTTAATTTTGAGCAGGTCGATATTCTGAACCCTCCGCAGTCCGACAGGAAATGGGACATTATTGTAAGTAATCCGCCCTATATTCCGGAGTCGGATAAACCGGCTATTTTGCCCAATGTATTGAACTTTGAGCCACATACAGCTCTTTTTGTTCCCGACAAACGACCTCTGCTTTTTTACGAAACCATCGCAGATTTTGCCGGTAAGCATTTAAATAAAGAAGGCATGTTGTTTTTCGAAATACATCGCGATTTTGGCCTGCAAACCATACAACTGCTCGAGGCTATGGGTTTTAGAAACGTTATTCTCCGAAAAGATTTATCCGGAAACGACAGAATGGTGCGGGCAATATTATAGTTTCGCTTTTATAGTAAATTCTATTAACTAATTGTATTTACTCCCTTTTTATCCCCCCGAAAAACACGCTTTTTCGGGGGGATTTTTTTGTCCCTGAAAATCTTGTCCCCCTGTTATTCGCTCCGAAATTTGGAAGCTGGCTATATTAATTCCTAACTTGGCTCCACTAAACTTCAGGCATACATTAGGCCTAAAATAATTACACAGTGTATCTGATTTTTGCAAAACCGTTAGGGAATATTGCCCCAAAAACGGGAGAAAAACGAGTGGAAATGTATTGAATTTCAAATTGTCCACCTTTTTTATTTTAAATGGCTGAATATCAATTGTGAAAAAACAAAATTGTCCCCCTATTATTTTGGCGAAAATTTGGAACTTACTGTTTTTAATATATAACTTAGCACCACACATGCAACGAAATTTTACCATATATATCAGCTTGCGAAAAAACAGGGCGAAAAAAAGTTTTAGTTGAGTGAAAATTCAAAAATCCGGCAATTCGGACAGCTCCAAAATGGATGTTTTTCACATTCTGACTTTAGCTGTACCACAGAAAGATTTTGTCGGGGAGTTAAGTGTTTGAAATACATTGTAGTGGAAAAATCAAAAATGCCTGACTGTACCGGTGTTTTTTTTGTAAATTTAAAACAATGATTTTAACTTTAAGTCCGAAATTCAATGCAATTATTTATAGTATAATAATCAATTAGCCATTACAGGCGTGTAATGATTTAGCAAGAATAAAGAGAAGATTGCTTCAGTTGTGTAACAAATCAAAAGCCTGCAACAGGTGCAAATACCTGTAAACGCTTGTTGAAACCACTTTGCAGTATCTGCCGATACCTCTCAACGGTTGTTGACAGCATTTTACATCAGGTGCAAAGCCCTGTCAACAGTTGTTGATACCCCTTTGCAACTGTTGCAAAGTCCCTTCAACAGTTGTTGGAAGCCTTTAAAGGTGCTGCTATGCCCTTTCAATAGTTGTTGACACCCCTTTGCAATCATTGATGCGTAGTTTCAACAGTCAAAAAGATATTTATTCATTTTTCTCTATATGTTTAACCAATAAAAAATTAAAAGTATGTTAGTAAAATCAACCAATCTCGCCAATGCCCGATTTATGGATTTTTATCAGGTAATGAGTCTTGCTCTGAGTTTTTTGACGAAAGAAGACCTTGAAGCGCTTAACCTCACTCAGGAAGCAGGCCGACTGCAAAGTGCTTACGATGTGTTCGACAAAGCGATAAAGCAGGCTCAAAAAACAGGTATCACCAATGGAATTATTACCGCCGACGATGAACGCGATAATATTTTCACCGGTTTTACCGGTTCATTGCGCAGCCTTACACGTTTTCCGGATGCAGAAACAGCGCAGGCTGCAGCCAGTTTACTGCTCATTGTGGAAAAGTATGGTGACGGTATAGTGCGTTTGCCACAACGCGAAGAAACAGCAGTGCTGAAAAACATTTCGGCCGAGCTTAAAAGCCCCGAAAATATGGCATTGCTCGTAAAAACAAATCAAAAACTGTGGGCTGAAAAATTAGAAGAATCGAATACAAGGTTCGATGCTCTGTACGAACACCGCACCGAAAAAGAAGCCGAGTTTATAACCGGACTTACACGCACCGAACGGGCGAACACACAAGCTGCCTTCGAAAATCTGGTTCGGGCCATCGAAGCGAATGCCTACCTGAAAGGAGAAGCAGCCTACAAGCCGCTGGCCGACAAAATAAATACCGAAGTAGCCAAAGTGCAGCAAACCGCCAAAATGCGTAGTAAAGTTGCAAAACCCGAAGAAACACAGGCTAAATAAACCTGTGAAACATTCCACAAACCTCCCACAGTCCGTAGCTTCTTTAGCTACGGACTGTGTGGGTTTAGAAAAAACACCATTAATGCGAACATTAAAGTAAAATGAATATATTTGTAGGGTTTTTAATATGTAAGTCTCACCGCAGAGCGACATGTACCACCTGACTTGTATATTGAAATACAATATTTAAAGCAGGTGGTACATGCCGGTTTATCGGTAAGCTTTAATCCGTCAGTGGACGGACAAGTTTTCCACCGGTCGCAGGCTGGAGCCATACGACCAGCGTGCAGCGCGAAGTTTTACGCTACGGCGAGCGGGGGCTTTAAAAAGTATCCAATTAATCTAAAGCCAGAAAGTGAAAATCTATATCCAAAATATTAAAATATGACAAACGCCATTAAACCAATATGCTTTAAAGTATTTAATTTCTTGTACAGTATTTTCATTTGTCTTTTAGTGTCATGTATTCCTAAAGATTACGTGGAACCAAGATTTATTAAAATAGAAAACAATTCAAATCAGAACCTGATATTTCTTTTATCAGAGAATGGTGAATTTAAAAAGCCATTTTATAGTGAAGATGTTGTATTGCTGCGTGTGAATGAAACTGACTCACTTTCTTGTTCTGATTTTTCATGGGAAAATATGATTGAACAATCATATAACAAGAGAATTAATATTTATATTATTCAAGAGTCAGTTTTAAAAAAATATAATGATGTTATTGATAGTGCTTTCTTTAACCAGGAATACTTAAATAAACATAGTTTTGATATTGACTATTTAGAAAGAAATAATTGGACTATTGTCTACAAATAAACTATGGCTCAGCCCTCAGCTCGGCGTAGGTAAATAAAATGCAAATGGCTCGGTGAAGTCTCTTTGACTTCGACCAGTGGGAAGCAAGGCTCCAGCCTTGTATATTAAAAATATAATATTTAAAGCGGGAGCTTTAATTTCCACCGGCCGTAGGCTGGAGCCATACGGCCAGCGTCAAGCGCCAGTTTTACGCTACGGAGAGCGGGGGTTGTGATACCGTTTAATAGTGCAGCTCAAAAGACCATGAATTCTGGTTGGTCTCCTGCTTTAAATAGTAATAGTAAATACATTACAGTTTAAAATAGAAAACATGAAATATATCAATTTAATCATATTTTGTTTATTATCTTTATGTTTGAACGCTCAAGAAATAAATTCTTCAGCCATTCCTCTATATATAAAAGCATTTGAATATATTCAATCAGACAGTATAAACAAAAATCTAAATATTAAGGTTTCTGACGAAATTGTAGATTTAGATAGTTTTTATTTTAAACCACGTATTAAAGATGATTCATTATTAATTTTAGTTTTAGATAGTTTAAATAAATATTATTGGTTTGATAGTTTTAATTCTACAAAAATAAGATGTGGTTTTAAACAAATCAATAATAAAATAAATTTTGAAAAAATTGTATTTTTCTCATCAATTGAAAAGAATACTCTAAGAGCTGATTTGTTTATTAATGAACCATGCGTAAAAAAATATGATCATCTCATAAAGATTAATAAGAATATTGTATATGCTTATTTGTTTTTCTTTGATAAAGATAAGAATATAACAAATGTTTATAGAAATATAATTAATTACGAACCATTTTAAACCCTGCTCGGCGTAGGTAAACAAAATGCAAATGGCTCGGTGAAGTCTTTTTGACTTTGCCGGTGGGAAGCAAGGCTCCAGCCTTGCATATTTAAAAATATAATATTTAAAGCGGGAGCTTTAATTTCCATCGGCCGTAGGCTGGAGCCATACGGCCAGCGTGCAGCGTCAATTTTATGCTACGAAAAGCGAGGCTGGACCATACGACCAGCGTGCAGTTATAAGCTACGGCAAGCGGGGATCAAATGATTGATAAAAGATAAAATATATGAGAAGTTTGGTTTATTTATGCATCGTATTAATCCCATTTTTATTTTCATGTAATATTAAACAAGCAGAAAAGGAAAATTCAGGGAAGGAGAAGATTCACAAGGTTATGAATATAACCTCTTATACAGGGTATGCATTAGTTTTTTTCAAAAAGACTTATTCATATCATATTAATCCACATGTTTATTTAATTTTTATTGATGAGAAAGATAGTTCTACTTTCAGAAAAAGTACTTTTGATATTCCAAAAGCTATAAAAGGTAGATGTAGTATTTCTGTTGCAGTGGGTAATAAACGAATTAATGAATTGCTCCAAAAAAAAGGAAAATACGTCAATAATTTTAATATCTGCAATATTGAACCAGACTACAAATATTATTTTAAAAGTTGGATTAGTTATACAGGTTATCTTGAGAACAGACATCATCGTAATTGGGAACCAATTTTAAATGATAGTTGCCAACGACGAGTTATTTATTATGATGCAGCTCCAAAAAACAAGTCAAAAGAGCGCAAAGTGATAGAAATTAAAATATTATCTCGATGCGACAATGCATTTTAAAATAGTTTATGAAAAAATCAGTTGTTATATTACTCAGCTCGGCGTAGGTTGTAAAATGCGCTATCGCTGGTCGAAGTCTCTTTGACTTCGACCGGTGGGAAGCAAGGCTCCAGCCTTGCATATTTAAAAATATAATATTTAAAGCGGGAGTTTTAATTTCCACCGGCCGTAGGCTGGAGCCATACGGCCAGCGTGCAGCGGTAATGTATCAAATTTGGCGTTAGCCAACGCCTGTAAACCAGCCATCGGAATTCGTTAAAAGAAAATCCTGCCCCGGATATAAAAATAACGCTTATATTTGTAATCTAAATCGTTTAAACCTTTTTGCCCTGATTTAGTCTACAAAGCATTAAAAACGATATAATTTTTAATTTCCGTTCGATGAATCAAACAGATGCAGAGTTACTTGCCATGCTTGCTGAACCGCGCAAAAAAGCAGCGGCCTTTAGCAGCATCGTGCGGCTCTATCAGGAACGGATTTACTGGCATATACGCAAAATGGTGCTTTCGCACGAGGATGCCAACGATGTGATGCAAAACACGTTTATGAAAGCGTGGAACGGTATCGAAAATTTCAGGGGCGATTCGCTCATTTCCACCTGGCTTTATCGCATTGCTACGAACGAAACGCTCACGTTTCTGGCAAGTAAGCGAATGAAACATATACAGTCGATGGAGGACGAGGAAAGCCTTATGTATCAACACCTGAAGGCCGATAGTTTTTTCGACGGAAACAGTGCCGAACGTAAATTGCAGGAAGCGATACTTACATTGCCCGAGAAGCAGCGATTGGTGTTTAATATGAAATATTTCGAAGATATTACCTACGAAGAAATGGAGAATATACTGGGCACATCGGTGGGAGCACTCAAAGCTTCGTATCACCATGCTGTAAAGAAAATTGAACGTTTTCTGGAATCGGAAGGATAAGTTTTAAATGTTAAATATCAACTATTTAACAAACATCGGTTAAACGGTATGTGTTTTTATAAGTCAAAGAAACTGTTATGAGAAAAAATATGAATTTAAAGGAAACCGGAAACAGACTGCCATTCACTGTTCCCGAAAATTACTTCGAAGATTTTGCCGACCGGTTCGAATCCCGAATTTTGGTAAAACAGCCTTCGAAACTGAAACTAATGCGTCCATGGATGTATGCGGCAGCTATTTTTGCGGGAGTGTTTTTTATGAGCAGAATTGCTTATAAAACATACACCAACAACAAAATTGCAGCAGCCGAAAACTACGAGTTGTATATACTTGCACAGGTGAATGATGTGGAAAACCTGCAATATCTGGAGACTGAGCAAACCACAAACGATAAAAAATAATTGTGTGAAACGTCCGGGTGATAAATAAAAAATAAATTACAGACACATGAAAAAATATATCCTTATCATTTCGCTTTTCCTTTCCGGTTTTCTGGCAGCTCAGGATGCCGATCAGCCGAAAATTGACGAACTACACACCCGCAAATGGAATTTCATAGTCGAAAAGGCGAGACTTACACCACAGGAAGCGGCCCGCATAAAACCGCTTTTTATGCAATACGAAGAATCTGTTTGGAAAATAATGGAAAACAATAAAGATTTCTTTCGGGGGTTTTATCAGAACAAGGAAAACAGAGGCGAGGCCGAGTATCTCGAAATGAATGAACGCTTTATAAATGCCGAAATTCAAAAAACGCATTTATTAAAAAACTACTACTCGAAACTAAAAAAACAACTTTCATCCGAGAGTATCTTTAAATACTTCAATGCCGAACGCTCGTTCCGTAAGGAGTTGATTGGTAAGTGGCAGGGACGCCCCGGAAATCCGAGAAGGTAGTTTTATTCTTCCTCTTCTTCTTCCGCATCTATCTTCCGCGGTTTGCAAACAAGGATGCTTGCTTCGTACAGCAGGTAAAGTGGAAATGCAACGGCCAGCATGGTAAACGGGTCGGTGGTTGGAGTAATCACCGCAGCAACAATAAGGATAGCTACTATCGCTATGTTTCGTCCTGCTTTCAGCGTTTCGCGTGTGATTATACCAAGTTTCGAAAGAAAATAAGCCAAAACAGGCATTTCGAAAGTGACACCCAAAGCAAAAGTCAGCAAAAAGAGTGTGCTCATATACGAGTCGAGCGAAATCTGATTGGGTACAAGTTCCGAAATTTGATAAGTGCCCAGAAAACGGATTGTAAGCGGAAAAATAAGATAATAGCTTACGGCTGAGCCTAAATAGAACAGAAACGAGGAAGAAAAGAATACCCACCCAATATTTTTACGTTCGTTTTCGTAAAGAGCCGGACGTACAAATTTCCAAATCTCGAACATCAAATAAGGCACTGTGAGCAAAAAAGCCGCCGTAAACACAGTGGTGAGGTGAGCCATAAACTGGCCCGAAAGATTGAAGTTGATAAGAGCGATGTGGAATTCGCCGGGACACAAAGCCGGAACATGCAGCAAACCACTCAGATAACACAAGAACCGGTAAAATACAAAATCGGAACTGAGTGGCGGAAAAATAACACTATCGAATAAAAAGTCGCTGAATCCAAACAGCACGACAACCAATATTGTCAGTGCTATCAGCACTCTGAATATTGTCCAACGCAGGCTTTCGAGATGATCCCAAAACGAAAGTCCTTCACTATCATCGGTGCTAAAATTCATGTATACAAATAATTAGAAATTGGGAAATTAAGAAAATAGGAAGTTAAGTTGATGGTAAATTATCAAATTACCACATCAACTCATTATCACATCAACTCATCGCCACATTATTTCTTTTCTTCTTTCTTCTCGTCGGTGGAGGTAATTTCCTTTTCCACTTCGTTCATGCCTTTTTTAAATTCATTAACGCCTTTGCCTAAGCCACGCATAAGTTCAGGAATTTTTTTTCCACCAAAAAGCAGTAAAACCACTAAAGCGATCAGAATAATTTCGGGCATTCCCAACGCAAATAAAATAACAGCTGTTTGCATAATATTTTGAATAAAAGAGTTTTGTATTTAAAATAATACGAAGGGCACAATTCCGTACTTTCTTCGTGTGGCGCAAATATACAACCTTTTTGGGCAACAATCAAAGTTTGCCGTTTTTTTGACCATTTTAAAGCTTTTTTTCAACCTTTTTTTTGGCAATAAAACAGTTTAAATTCTCAATTATTCAATTTTTTACCGTATATTTGTATGTTTTTTCCGATAAGTAGACTTTTGTCTGTTAGCAGAAAGATTACTTTGCCGGAATGCATATATAAACAATTGAATTATAATTCATTACAATAGAAAATGAGCGAAGAAGTAAAAGCGAATGGTTCCGAATACGGAGCGAGTAGTATTCAGGTTTTAGAAGGATTAGAAGCAGTACGTAAACGTCCGGCCATGTATATTGGTGATATTGGCATTAAGGGCTTACACCATCTTGTATATGAGGTAGTTGATAACTCCATTGACGAAGCACTTGCAGGTCATTGCGATACGGTTAATGTGTCAATAAATGAAGATAATTCGATTACAGTTATAGATAATGGTCGTGGTATTCCGGTGGATATGCACGAAAAAGAAGGAAAATCGGCGCTCGAAGTAGTTATGACGGTATTGCACGCCGGTGGAAAATTCGACAAAGACAGTTACAAGGTTTCCGGTGGGCTTCATGGTGTGGGTGTGTCGTGTGTGAATGCACTTTCAACACTGCTGCACGTGGAGGTGGCGCGCGACGGTAAGCTCTACATGCAGGAATACGAATGTGGTATTCCGAAATTTCCGGTAAAGGAAATTGGTACCTCAGAAGCAACGGGAACTTCGGTTACTTTTCATCCTGATGGAAGTATTTTTATCGAAACAGTTTACAAATACGATATTCTGGCTAATCGTTTGCGTGAGTTGGCATATCTGAATGCCGGAATTACTCTGACACTTACCGACAAACGTGTTGTGAACGAAGATGGCTCATTCAAGTCCGAAACATTTTATTCAACCGAAGGGTTGAAAGAATACGTTGAATACATTGACGAAGCACGCGAGAAACTGATTGATAGTGTTATTCATATCGTTACCGAAAAGAACGGTACGCCGGTTGAAATTGCTATGACGTACAACACTTCGTACAATGAAAATATTCACTCCTACGTAAATAATATCAACACCATCGAAGGTGGAACTCACCTGGCTGGTTTCCGTCGCGGACTGACACGTACGCTTAAGAAATATGCTGAAGACAGCAAAATGCTGGATAAACTTAAAATTGAAATCAGTGGTGATGACTTCCGCGAAGGTCTGACAGCAGTAATTTCGATTAAAGTTCAGGAGCCACAGTTCGAAGGACAAACAAAAACCAAATTAGGTAATAATGAGGTGATGGGTTCTGTAGATATGGCAGTGAGCGAGGCATTGGGTAATTATCTCGAAGAAAATCCCAAAGCTGCAAAAACCATAGTTGAGAAAGTAATTCTGGCAGCAACTGCTCGCCATGCGGCCCGTAAAGCCCGCGAAATGGTGCAACGTAAATCACCTCTTTCGGGTGGTGGATTGCCCGGTAAACTGGCCGACTGTGCCGATAAAGATCCTGCAAAATGTGAGCTTTTCCTTGTCGAAGGGGACTCGGCGGGTGGAACGGCCAAACAGGGACGTAGCCGTCAGTTTCAGGCCATATTGCCTTTGCGTGGTAAAATTCTGAATGTTGAAAAAGCGATGCAACATAAAGTGCTCGAAAGCGAAGAGATTCGTAATATCTATACAGCATTGGGTGTAACTATTGGTACTGAGGATGATAGCAAAGCACTAAATATCGCAAAATTGCGTTATCATAAAATCATAATTATGACCGATGCCGACGTGGACGGAAGCCACATTGCAACATTGATTATGACATTCTTCTTCCGCCATATGAAAGAGTTGATTGAGCAGGGCTATTTATACATTGCCACGCCACCGCTTTATTTGTGTAAAAAAGGAAAAATAGAAGAATATTGCTGGAACGACCTGCAACGTCAGGCATTTATCGAAAAACACGGAGGTGGAAACGAAGGTGCTATTCACACACAACGTTACAAAGGTTTGGGTGAGATGAACGAAATTCAGCTATGGGAAACAACCATGAATCCCGAAAACCGCACACTGCGTCAGGTGACTATCGAAAATGCAGCCACTGCCGACCACGTTTTCTCTATGCTTATGGGCGATGATGTAGCTCCGCGCCGTCAGTTTATTGAAGAAAACGCAACGTATGCGAATATAGACGCTTAATTTTATTGATTATTTCGGGTTTCAGGTTTCGCGTTGTGGAATATGCGAAACACGAAACGCGAAAAACGAAACGATGAATATTGCCGTTTACTGCTCGTCGAGCAACCATATAGCTCAAATTTATCTGGACACAGCCTTTGATTTGGGTGTCTGGATTGCGAAGAACACTCATACGTTGGTTTTTGGAGGGGCTACGGGTGGTTCTATGTCGGCAGTATCGGAAGGAGCAGCGACTGAAAATGGTCAGATTGTTGGTGTCATTCCTGAAGCTGTTGTGCGAATGGGGCGTGAAAATCCGCTTTGTACCGAACTCGTTTCGGTTGAGACAATGGGGCAGCGAAAGGATCTGATGAAACAGCGAGCTGATATTTTTGTTGTGTTACCCGGTAGTTACGGTACATTGGATGAGTTGTTTGATGTTGTGGCAGCTGGTGTTGTTGGAGAGCATAAAAAGCCGGTTATCATTCTGAATGAGAATGGTTTTTACAACGACCTGCTGAAGCAAACCGACCGCATGCGTGCAGAGATGTTTATTCCGGTGGAATACTTTAAGCCACAGATTGCGAATAATTTAGAAGAATGTTGTAAATTTATAGTAAATAGTTTATCATAATATAAGCCCCAAGTCCGTCGGCTGACGGAGATGTGAATTAGTACCGTTGGTCTTTTTTCTTTTAAGCTCCTTTAGGGGTTTGGGGCAAATAAATAATAAATAGAATTTATGAATCTGTTCTGGAAAAGCCTGTTAGGAAAAATTACGCCGGCCGAAGTTCTCGAAAAACGGGAAGAAGAGTTGGTGGTTGCCATGAAACGCTACGAGGAAGTTTCGAAATCGGTTGAGCTCGAAGAGTACAAAAAACTGTTTCATGAAGTAAAAGCTGCGGCTTTTATCGAGAATAAAAAGACGCTTCAGAACCGGAAATATAAGGATACAGAAGAATACAGAGCCATGAAGCGCTTCAACAAGTTGCATCATTCTCCTAAAATTAAAATATATTACGAGGTGCTGCATTCTGCCGAGTTAAAATCGTTCCTGACATTTGAAAAATCGGCCGATTACGAAAAATTAGGCAACAAAAAAGAAGTGGCAGCTTCGGAAACGCTCCAAAAACAAAAAGCATTCGAAAAGTCGGAAAAATACAAGTTGTATTGTCGTTTCCACGAATCGTTTGTGATAAAAGAATACGAAGAGCTCAAAAAGAAAGTTGAAAGCGAGGAATTTAAAACCAGCAATGCTTTCTGGTCGAATCCGCATCGCTGGCAAACCACGCCGGAGTATAAAAAAGAACAACGTTTTTACGAGTTGGATAAAAATCCGGATATACAGTTTTATAACAACGAAAAACCCGAGCGTTTCGAAGCCTACAAGAAACAAAAAATTGCATTCGAAGACCGTTTTAACTGGAATTCGCTGAGCAAGTCGTCGTGGAATTTTGGATTTTACTACAAAAATCCGGATGCTATTGGTAATCATTCGTTTACAAACGAAAAACAAGCCAATAACGGAGGCAAAAACATTCACGTACGCGATGGTATACTAACAATTACTACCAAAAAAGAAGGAACTACAGCACGTGCGTGGCATCCGACCAAAGGATTTGTTATGCAGGAGTATGAATATACATCGGACGTGCTGCAAACCGGACTCGAATTCCGTCAGAAAGGTGGCGTTTTTATGGCTAAAATCCGTTGTACCGGGAACGTTAATCACGCTTTTTGGTTGGGCGCAGATGGTAAGTTGCCTCATATCAATATTTTCCATTTCGACGGTAAAAAAATCCGTGTTGGAAATGCCTATCACGAAATTTTCGATGGAACAAAAATATCGGGAATTAACCCTTCGCATTTCCATATTTACAGCCTGAAATGGTCAAAGAACGAGCTTGTGTGGATGATAAACGACATCGAAGTTCACCGTACTACTGCCAACATACCTGCGGAAGAAATGTTTTTGGTATTCAATTCGTTTATTCCGCAAAAGGCTGGTGGCAGCGAAGGAACGCTTGAAATCGACTGGGTGAGAGTGTATCAATAAACTACTCAAAATACAAATATTTTGTTACATTTCCCCGGAGGGAGTTGTCGAATGATTATGAGTCTAAAAGTATCGGCTATTGCAGTATTTGCTGTTTTTTTGATTTCGTGCAATGAATTCGAACAATCACCATATCCCGAATTGCAACTGTCCAAACTTCAATCATTCCCGGGACCGAAACGTGCCAATGCAAGTTCATTCGTACTGATTGATAAGGCATATATTTTGTTTGGCCGACCGGAAATCTACGAAACCACTGCTCTCAACGACTTTTGGGTATATACGCCGCAAACAGATAGCTGGACACAAAAGGCTGCTTTTCCGGGAGTTGGACGCGTTGGTGCTGTTGCCGAAGTGGTAAAAGGGAAAGCCTACGTTGGTTTTGGTTATAAATCCGGTAGTGGTGTTTATGCATCTGACAGCACGATTCTTGCAGATTTCTGGGCCTACAATCCTGAGTCGGATAGTTGGGAGCGTAAAGCTGATTTCCCGAAATCGGCTTACACCAACAAACCTCCGCTGAACTCCTGTTCCAGTTTTACATATCAAAAATGGCTTTATATCATTGGATTATATAACGGTAAAGCATATTCGAATGAAGTATGGCGCTACGATACCGAAGCAGACAACTGGGAGCGCTTGAACAATTTCAAAGGTAGCCCGCGTTCGGCAGCTGTTGCTTGTACCGATGGTACTTTTTACTATTTCGGACTTGGATATAACCGAAATTTCAGATCGGACTGGTGGCAGTATTTTCCGGCTACTGATACATGGAAAGAGATGAAATCGATGCCGGGAAAAGGACGTGTTAATGCCACTGCTTTTGTTTTCAACAACCGTTTTTTTGTGGCTGGTGGACATTATATAAGTGGTACATTGACAGGTAATGAGTATTTCGACGATATTCTGGAATACGACAGGGCTGCGGACAAATGGTACATAATCGGAAAAATCCCTACAGGCGGGCGGGAGAATGCGTTGGCTTTTGTGTTAAATCATAAAGCTTACCTTGCTTTTGGAGAATCAGAATCGGAAGTTTACGGTGACGTATGGACTTTTGCTCCCTGATTTTTAAGTTTAGTTTCAAAAATAAATCAACATGGATATTGATTTCGTAATTACGTGGGTTGACATGAATGACCCTCAATGGCAAAAAGATTTTGCTACTTATTCCGGCAAAATTGATAACAGTAAAAATGAAGTTTCTGAAGCCCGTTTTCGCGATTACGGATTGCTTAAGTACTGGTTCAGAGGCGTAGATAAGTTTGCACCCTGGGTTCGTAAAATACATTTTGTAACCTGTGGTCAAAAGCCTGAATGGTTGGATGTTAATCATCCAAAATTGAATCTGGTTGATCATAAAGATTTTATTCCAAACCAATATCTTCCCGTTTTTAATTCTAATCCTATTGAAATATATCTACATAGAATTCCTGATTTGTCAAATCAATTTGTATATTTTAATGATGATATTTTCATTATTAATAATTTAGCAAAGGATAGGTTTTTTACAAATGGGTTGCCAAATGATATTGCCGCATTCAGAACAAACTCCGGAATGTCGCAATATGAGAGGATGTTGAAAAATAATATCCGTTTGATAAATAAGTTTTTCAATAAAAAGCAGGTTTTTGAAAGAGATGCTGACAAATGGTTTTTTGCAGAGTATGGCAAAAGAGCAAGATTGAATTATTTACTTAAATATTACAATAAATTCGTAACATTCCGAACTCCACATAACGCACAGCCTTATCTGAAATCAACTTTTGAGGATGTTTGGGCACATTGCAGTGCTGAGTTACACCAAATGTCAGTCAATAAATTTCGTTCAGAAACTGACTATACTCCTGAGTTATTTCGTTCATGGCAAATATGTCTGTCGCACTTTCACCCATACAATCCATACAAAAACTCCAAAATGTTCCCACTTGTACTTAAATCTAAAAAGGCAATAAAAGCAATCAGAGAACAGGAATATTTGCTGGTTTGTATCAACGACAATGTCCATATACCTAATTATGTCCAGGTTATGAAAGAAATAGATACAGCATTCAACAGTATTTTGCCTGAAAAATCGGCTTTTGAAGTGTAGATTTTACTTTTCAAACGAACATTTTTGAGGAAAAACTTTTTCCAGAAAAGGCTTTATGAGTTTACGGTGTTCGTCGGTAACGCGCTGATTGTCGTTCAGACAGAAGAGGTCAGGATTATATTTGTTGAAATGCCGTAGCATATTATCTCTATATGGCAAAATACGGCTCGATTCGCGACGATTCACGTACTTCAAATGACCATGACCAATAGCAAGAGCATAGTACGAAAATGCAGCTCTGTTTAAGTCGTCGGCTGTGCGCACATGATTTCGCATGTTGCTTTCAACCTGATCTTTGAATATCACTTCCACTGCTTGCTGATAGTCGGATTTTCGGTACGAATCGACGTTATGATGCGGAACTCCGATAAATGATTTTCCGTATTTTATTTTTATTAGTTTTGCAGCCCGAAGCAGCATTTTGCGGTATTGTCCCGGCTTAAGTCCGATTGATTTTTTAAAAAGATAGGCCCATTTACCGAATAATTTCTTTTTTTGACGAATAATCGGGAAACCATCATTCGAAAAGAAATATGTCGGATGAAGGGCTTTGTTAAAAAACATATCGTCGTTTGCCAACAAGAAATGTTCGGCTAAACCGTCAATTTTATAAATATAATGCTCGATAATAACGGCATTGAAACAAGGTAAACTCTCAGGCGGCAAAATGTCTTTGTGGTCAATAATTTTTATTTTCGGGTGATCGGTATTGAGCCATTCTGGTATCTGATTATCTGTAACTATATAGATTTTACGTACCCAGGGAGCATGTTTTTCGACCGATCTTAGTGAGTATTTCAGTTCATCGTTGTTTGCATACCGACCTTTGCAATCGGCCTCCGAATTATCATGAATCCGTCCGGTTGCAGTTTTTTTCTTTTCTATCCATTCGGGGTCGTTGCCATCTACCCATAGATAAACCAAATCTATATCAAAGTTTTGCGGTTTCATAATTCAATTTTCAAATAAACTTTTATCGGGGAAAAGAGCGTCTAAAAATGGTTTAACCCTTTTTCTGTCTTCCCCGGTAGCGCGGTGTGTATCGTTTAAGCAAAAAAGTGTTGGATTATATCTGATGATAAAGTGCATAAAATCAGGTTTTTGTAATCTGATTCTGCACGATTCTTTTCTTTTAACGTATCGCATTACACCCCGTTTTACAGCTAACGCATAATACAGGTAAATGATTCGCTGAATATCATTTTCGCTGCGAATGTGATTTGTTATCGTGCTGTATATTTGGTTCGGAAAATCTTCTTCCACCACTTTTTGGTAATCCGATTTACGATAAGCATCGATATTGTGATGCGGAGTTCCTGCAAAATAAATTCCAAATTTATTCTCTACCAACAGAGCTGAACGCTCTATTGTTTTTCGGTAAATATTGGTGTGAATTCCAAGAAACTTCCGAAGCGTATTAAAAATTTTCCCACCCCAGACTTTTTGCAAGCGAACAATTGGTAATCCTTCGGGAGTGAAAAAGAAGTCGGGCGTAATGTTCGCATTAAAAAACATATCATCGTTACCGTACAAAAAGTGTTCGGAAAGATCCGGAATCTTGTACAGAAAATGTTCTATTATCACCGAATTGTAGCAGGGAAGTGCTTCTGAAGGAATAAGTTGTCGTATGTCAACGATTTGAATCTTCGGATTTTCAAGATTCAGCCAACTGGGTGTTTGCTCGTCGGTAACAATAAAAATCTTCCGAATCCAGGGCAAATGTTTTTCTGCTGATCGTAAAGAGTATTTCAATTCATCGTTGTTTGCATTACGGGCGATGGTAGTTGCCTCTGTGTTCAAATCGATGTTTTTACCCAAAAAGGCATATTTTTTGGCAAGCCACTCCATGTCGTTACCATCAACCCATAAATATACCAAATCGATGTCAAATTGTTTCATTGCCTTTTGTTGTTTTATTCTGATAGTTTGCTAAAAAACTGAATATTAGAGCAAAAGCAAAAATACCTTTGGTGTAAATCAATGGCATTTCAATATTCATTAATAGTAAAAATATGACAGTGTTGACTAAAAGCAACCAATCAGTTTGTCTGAAACTATTGATAAACAGAACGCCTAAAATGAATAAAATAGCAGCTAAGCCAAATATTCCTGTTTGCATCAAGTCTCCAATAAACTGGTGGTGAGGATGTATATGCGTAAAATCTACTTTTACAATATGTAAAGGTGCAAAAATTACATTGTCAACATTAATATAATTAAGCATGCCTCCTAATCCTGTACCATGCCAGGTATTTTCTTTTATCGACTGATATGCGGCTTGATGCAAACAATCCCGAACAGGGTCATTAACAAAACCTCTAATCCTCTCAATCGATATGTATCCAAAAGTAGCTGAAAGGATTATTAAAATAAAGACACTGGTGTATAAAACTTTTTTGTTTTGCCTCACAACGTATAGGAATCCAAGCGCATTTACCACCAACCAACCAATCAGCATAAATCTCGAAGCTGAAATAACTGCCAGCAGAAGTGAGGAAAAAATAAAAAAGGACATTTCGGTAAAAGAAATCTTGTTCTCAATATTCTTTTTAAACACATAAAACCATCCCATACTTAGCGAGAAAAGAATAATGATGGATATGTAAGTAGGATGTTCGTAGTTTGACCAGGAAAAAATAGCATCAAAACAAGCATATACACCCATTGTGTATTTGTGAAAAGTCAAACTGTCGTGGAGAGGAAATTGAAGATTTCTGCCCTGTAAAATCCATCCAGCCACCGAAAGAACGATGAAAAGCATCGAAAATCGAAATACAGTATGCACTATCAGTTCAAAATCTGCCTTGTCAAGTTTAAAAAAACAAAAGAGGAGAGGTACATAAGCCAACGGGCTAATATTACCGGCAAATTTTAGACCAGCTTCTTTGTTCAATGACCAGAACAAACTGATTATATCTATCAGAAAATAAATTAAAATACTAATGTAAACAAGGTTGGGTCGATAAAGTTTTTTTTCTTTAAGGTAATAATATATGGCTGATAATGAGAAAAATATAGAAAACTGAAATGCTTGAGCAGGTTTAAAAAAAATGGATGTAAAAAAAGCAATAATGCTGAATACTAATAGTTTTTTGTGTGGAGTTTGGTT
>JAYRXP010000070.1:0-3214 GCA_041917395.1 Paludibacter sp. | reverse complement strand
GTTGTTTGAAAACTAAACTACAAATTTACACGTCACCCCGCAATGGCACATGCATTTTGTTATGCACAGTGCCGCAGTCCACTGTTACAAAGCAGCACGGATGCCAAGGCTTTGGAAGTGGGTTGAAGTCGCGTGGCTTTGGCATTGGTGCTGCGGTTCGAAGCTCAAATTATATTTGCGTCTAAGTACTAATTGAATGTCCGCATGGTTGTTGTCCACTGTGACAATGTCCACAATAAAAGTTTCTGTAATGAATTCCAAGCAACAGTTCCAATTAACCCGAGCCCTTTTTAAGACGATAAAGTAACATCATCGAAATACTTTGTGGAACAAGCTTTATGTCACCGGAGGCAGGATTTTTTGTGTGGTAAAACTGAAATTCACCATCAAGAATAGATTTCCAGTGTCTAGAATATTGAAACGCTAAATCAAGTCTCTTCGACATTTTAACCTGCATATATACTTTTCCGAATCCTGCAAAAATGCCAGTGTCTGACGAGTCAATATATGAGTCGAACACTGTAACAACTGAACCTTGGTGAATTACAGATATACTCATTGTTGTAAGTGGAAATACAAGGTAATAGCTAACACCTCCTCCAATTCCAACAAAAAACTTTCTTTTCCAAAGCTGAAATACTTTTCCAGGGGTAAGTTCCAGCCTACTTACAAAAATACCATAGTCGACAAACGGAGAACGGTCGCCAGATGGTCCAAGTGTGTCACTCATGACTGGAACCAGTTGATACCCTGCAATCCCAAGCTGACCTCCTAGAATTACAGAAAAATCTGACTGAAAATTCTTTTGATAGGAATACACAAGCGTTGGGGTAAACGAATTTCGTTTTAAAAGAAGGTCTGAATAATTTGGGGTGAATGTAAGTTTGTCCCCATAGTTAATAGATAATCCAATTGAACTCTGAGCAGTCGAATCAATATTTACAAACGAAATAAATGTAATAAATAGAGTGATAGTGATTTTAACATTCATAGTTTAATAGGAAATTCAAGTCAGCTCTTCGGAATTCTGTCGGTTTTAATGGAAATAATATTTCAATTTAAACTAAACTAGGCTCTTTTGCTTGCTTTGGTGTCGCGGTGGAATGTGCGGCATGCAAATGTGCCGGTATTCGTAGCACCGTATCTGTCCCGCGGCATTGTGCATAACATCTGGCTATATGCACCCATGGTACATATTTCTACTATCTCGGTTAAATTAATTCTTTAACCTACCCCGGAAACACATTCGTCTTAAAAATCTTAACGGCAATGGCAAGCAGGATAACCCCAAACACCCTGCGTAATACGGCAAAGCCTGATTTGCCAATCACCCGCTCCAGCCACGAAGATGAACGCAACACGAGGTATACAAAAAGCAGGTTTACAAAAATTCCAATCAGCACATTCGTTTCGGTGTACACGGCCCGCAGCGAAAGGATTGTGGTTAACGTGCCCGCTCCGGCAATAAGCGGAAAGGCAAGGGGCACAACAGAACCCGAACCTTTTGCATCGGGATCATCTTTTATTAAAGTAATGCCTAAAATCATTTCCATAGCCACAATGAAAATGACAATGGCCCCGGCAACAGCAAAGGAAGCCACATCCAACCCAAATAAATTAAGAATGGATTGGCCGAGGTATAAAAAGCCAACCATCAACGCGGCCGAAATGAGCGTAGCCTTTTCTGCATAAATGCGGCCTTCTCTTTTCTTAATCAGGATTATAAAAGGTACCGACCCGATAATATCAATTACAGAAAAGAGGATGAGGGATACTGAAAAAATTTCTTTGAAGTCCATGGCCAGGTAAAATGCAAAGGTAATGGTTAGTTCCTATCTTCCGTGCATGAACAAATCCCGGTTTTGGTTCTTGACGGTAGCCACCATCGTGTGGATGTTTGTGATGCGGCCGTTTACACCTGGCAACATTGTAGCATTTGAATTTGCCCGAACGGTTGAAAATGCCACACAGATTCTTGCTGAATGGGGTAGCGAAGGTATAGCAATGGCGAAGCTTAGCCTCAACCTCGACTTTATCTTTCTTGTACTTTACAGTTGGGCTATTAGTTTGGGATGCCGGGTGGCGGCCAATTTCAGCAAGGCGCCAACACTGATAAGTATTGGCAATGTGTTGTCAAAAATTATTTGGATTGCAGGCCTGTGCGATTTAGTAGAGAACGTTTGCTTGATACTCGTTATCCGGCAAGTGAACGAAACTTTATTGGAAGTCGCATTCTGGATGGCTGCTACAAAATTTGCACTCGTTGGCGTTGCGCTGTTGTTTATGATGATGGCTGCTATTATTGGGATCACAAAAGGTTTATTGAGATTCCGGCATCCCGATTCTATCAAAAGATGTAAGGGCTGACTAAAAAAGTCTTTCTGTCATCGCGGACTTGTTCCGCGATCTCATTCATCATGCACTAACTGGATTCCGGCACAAGGCCGGAATGACATTCTAAATTAGTTGACTTTTTTAGTCTCCCCACAAAGTATTTTTGAAATTGATCTAAAGCAACTCGTTAGCGAGATTAGCCAATTCTGAGCGTTCGCCTTTTTCCAACGTTACGTGTGCATACAGTTCATGATCTTTCAACCTGTCGATCAGGTAGGAGAGGCCATTACTTTGCGCATCGAGGTAGGGTGTATCGATTTGATGAATATCACCTGTGAAAATGATCTTTGTGTTTTCGCCCGCACGGGTAATAATTGTTTTCACTTCGTGCGGAGTGAGGTTTTGCGCTTCGTCCACAATGAAACAGATGTTCGATAAACTCCTGCCCCGAATATAAGCCAGCGGGGTAATGACGAGTTTTTCGTTTTGCACCATCTCGGTAATCTTCGAATACTCCTTGTCGCTTTCGCTGTACTGGTTCTGAATAAACTTCAGGTTATCCCACAGCGGTTCCATGTACGGATTTAGTTTTGATTTTATATCGCCTGGCAAGTAACCAATGTCTTTATTACTCAGCGGAACGATCGGTCGCGCTAAATAAATTTGTTTGAACTCGCGCTTTTGCTCCAGGGCTGCCGCCAAGGCAATTAATGTCTTACCGGTGCCGGCTACGCCTTGCATCGACACCAGTTTTATCTCGGGCTTCAATACCGCATGGATTGCGAAAGCCTGTTCGGCATTGCGCGGTTTAATTCCGTAGGCATTACGTTTTTCAACTTGCTCTACCATGCCGTTGGCAGAATTGAAAAACGCCAACACC
>JAYRXP010000069.1:0-3243 GCA_041917395.1 Paludibacter sp. | reverse complement strand
TTCATCGAATCAATCATTTCCTTGAACAAACCAAACGATTCAAGCTTATAAATCAAAAGCGGATCTTTCTGTTCGTAGCTTGCATTTTGTACCGACTGACGCAATTCATCCAACTGACGAAGGTGTTCTTTCCATTCATCATCGATTACATACAGCAGCGATTGTTTTTCAAATGCTTTCACAACTTCTTTGGCTTCGTTTTTATAGGCTGTTTCGAGATGTGCTGTTACGTTGAATACTCGTTTCCCATCTGTTACGGGAACCAGAATATTTTCGTATTGCTGACCATGACCTTCGTACACCTGCTTGATAACAGGATAAGCCACCGCCGATAATTTATCCATTTTACGTTTGAATGTTGCCAATGCTGCTTCGTTTACCAAATGTGTCAGTTCACCGGCTCGGTTCGAATTGTAGGTTGCTTCGTCGAACGGAGCTTCCATGGCATAAACTTTCAGCAGGTCTTCCTGAAGCAGTTCATAATCGCCATTATTCTTCGCATTTTCAACAATCGACTCAGCCACATCGTAAATCATATTGGTAATGTCCACACCGATACGTTCGCCCATAAGTGCATGGCGACGTTTGCTGTAAACTACTTCGCGCTGCGAATTCATTACGTCATCATATTCAAGCAAACGCTTACGAATTCCGAAGTTGTTTTCTTCCACTTTTTTCTGTGCGCGTTCTATCGATTTCGAAATCATCGAATGTTCAATCATTTCACCTTCCTCGAATCCGAGCTTATCCATAATGCCCGAAATACGTTCCGAACCAAACAGACGCATCAAATCGTCCTCGAGACAAACATAGAAAACTGACGAACCCGGATCGCCCTGACGCCCTGCACGACCACGTAACTGACGGTCAACACGACGGCTCTCGTGACGTTCGGTACCAATAATTGCCAAACCACCTGCTTCTTTTACCTCAGGCGTAAGCTTAATGTCGGTACCACGACCGGCCATATTCGTAGCTATCGTAACTGTACCTGTTCTACCGGCTTCCGAAACAATATCAGCTTCGCGTTGGTGGAGCTTGGCATTCAACACATTGTGTTTAATTTTTCGTCCGGTAAGCATACGGCTCAGTAATTCCGAAATTTCGACCGAAGTAGTACCTACCAACACCGGACGTCCGGCCTGAACAAGGCGGTCAATCTCTTCGATAACGGCTATATATTTCTCACGTTTGGTTTTGTAAACGCGATCCTCCATATCAATACGGGCAATGGGGCGATTGGTTGGAATAACCACCACATCCAGTTTATAGATATCCCAAAGCTCACCGGCCTCCGTTTCGGCAGTACCTGTCATACCCGACAGTTTGTGATACATGCGGAAATAGTTTTGCAGTGTAATGGTAGCAAATGTCTGTGTAGCAGCTTCAACCGTCACACGCTCTTTTGCTTCGATGGCCTGGTGCAAACCATCGGAATAACGGCGACCTTCCATAATACGGCCGGTTTGTTCATCTACAATTTTTACCTTGTTTTCAATCACCACATATTCCACATCGCGTTCGAAAAGCGTATAAGCTTTCAGCAACTGATTTATAGTATGAACTCGTTCTGACTTTATGGCATAATTCTGATTCAATTCATCTTTGCGGTTTTGTTTTTCTTCGACCGACAAGGATTTATCTTTTTCAATTTCGGCAATTTCGCTACCCACGTCGGGCAAAACGAAGAATTTAGCATCTTCCGAACTATCGGTAATCAGGTCGATACCTTTGTCGGTTAATTCAATCGATTTATTTTTTTCGTCGATAACAAAATACAGCGGATCAGTGGCAATGTACATGTTACGGTTATTTTCCTGCATGTAGAATTCTTCCGTTTTCAGCAATTGCGCTTTGATGCCCTGCTCACTCAGATATTTAATCAACGGTTTATTGTTGGGCATACCTTTGTACGACCGAAACAGTGCCAGTGCGCCTTCTTCCTGTTCTTTTTTATCAGACGAAGCCATCAACCGACGTGCGTCGGCCAGATATTTGGTAGCTAATGTTTTTTGCGTATTTACAAGGCGCTCCACTTTGGGGCGCAGCTCTTCGAAAAGCTGATCGTCGCCTTTGGGTACCGGACCCGAAATAATAAGTGGCGTACGGGCATCGTCAATTAACACCGAGTCTACCTCATCCACAATGGCATAATTATGTTTGCGCTGCACCAAATCCGATGGACTGGTAGCCATGTTGTCGCGCAGGTAGTCGAAACCAAATTCGTTGTTTGTTCCAAAAGTAATATCGGCCATATAAGCCTGACGACGCTCGTCAGAGTTCGGACGATGTTTGTCAATACAATCCACACTCAGTCCGTGGAACATATACAACGGCCCCATCCATTCCGAGTCACGTTTCGACAGGTAGTCATTTACCGTCACCACATGCACACCGTTACGTGTCAACGCGTTAAGGAAAACAGGCAGTGTTGCAACCAGTGTTTTACCTTCACCCGTACCCATTTCAGCAATTTTACCTTTGTGCAAAACAGTACCACCAAAAAGCTGCACATCGTAGTGTACCATTTCCCATTTAATGAGATTACCTCCGGCGTTCCATTCGTTTTTATAATGCGCTTTGTCGCCAACAATTGTTACAAAATCGTGTTTAGCAGCCAAATCGCGGTCGAAATCGGTAGCAGTTACCACCACTTCGGGGTTTTCGCTCAACCTGCGTGCTGTGTCTTTCACAATCGCGAAAGCCTCTGGAAGCACTTCATCAAGTGCCTTTTCGAGTTTGTCTGTCACCTCCTTTTCAAGTTTATCAATCTCGGTATAAATCTTTTCGCGCAGATTTATTTCAGTTTCCTCAATCGAAGCTTTTAGTTCGGCAATCCGGTTACGCTCCGAAGCCACCTGATTTTGAATAAAAAGCTTTATTTCCTCTGTTTTAGCACGCAGTTCGTCGTTGCTCAACAGTTTAATTGTTTCGTAAGCCAGTTTTACTTTTTCAACATAAGGCTCAATTTCCTTCAGGTCGCGTTGTGCTTTGTTACCGAAGATTTTTTTTAGAATGTCGTTAAATCCCATATTTATTTGTTATTTCGTGTTTCGCATTTGGCTTTTCGCATTTCACGATTGACCACTTTTGTCAGTTTTTTCAAAAAAGACTGACAAAGATAGTATTTTTAATTGTAAAATAGCGGTAAATACCCAATTTATTAACGGCTTATATGTGTTGCAATAAATGAACCAAAAAAAGGCAGGTTGCCCTGCCATAAATGTTTATATTATTTTCAGG
>JAYRXP010000068.1:0-2640 GCA_041917395.1 Paludibacter sp. | reverse complement strand
GAATCGTATACTGAGTTTGTAAATTTACCGGCTTTCAAAGATACAACTATCAACCAAACAGTTGTGTATCAAACAAAAATGAATCCTACAGAAAGGCTTCGTTACATGAATAACTGGAAAGAATCTTCGGTTATTGTATCAGCATCGTCGGACAAAACAATTAAATCAACAGCTTTGCAACTGCAGAAATTAAACAGCATTTTTGTAAATCAGCGCAATCAGAGCGCTTCACCTTTCAACATTGATTATCAAATATATAATCTACTGTCGAGCCAGCCTATCCGCAACAGTCTGAGAGCATACGGGAGCATATTGTTTCCCAAAAACCGTGAATTACAATACTCGGCCGGAGTTCAAAGCATTAGTTTCGGTAACTCAGGTACAGATTTTGACATAACCCGACAGCTTTTGTACAACCTGAATTACAGTACACCAAAAAGCAACATTCAGTTAGGTTACAACGTAAGCAACGGAAGCCTTCACATACTTAACGGACGAGGACTGACCGGTTCTTTCAGACTGAAAGGAAATACGGCGATTAACTATTCACTTATCCAGAATCCTTACTCAAATATTTTCGGACAAAGTATAGGTGTGAGTAAAAGCATCAATCGCATTTCTTTAAATGCCGAGTTAATTAATGAAAATACAATATCGGGACAGTACAAGGCAACTTCAGCATCGGCAGGATTAGGCTTAACGCTTTTTAAACACCACTCGCTTAATGTCCAACTATTAGGTTCGAAAGTAACACACGATACTGGACGTGGAGACACCACCGTTATGGGCTATAGCTACAGATTGAGTTATACTGCCCGTTACAAAAATTTCAACCTGCGTCTGAACACAATGAGTTCGGAGCGGAATTACATTATGAATTCAGGCCTGCAACAGTCTTACATCGATGGAAGATACCGGCTTAATGACAAGATTTATTTCACACTGTACGGAAACCGACAGTTATACGCAACATCGCGTTACCCGTATAATTTTTACAACCCGGTGAATTATAATATTGCCGATTATGCTCGAATTACTATGTCTTATTACGCTTCGAACGTAATTTACCAGATAGGACCAAACTACAATGGTTCATCACGCCAGCTTTTTAATGGTGCTCAAAATTACAAAAACGAGTTTATTACTTACCAACCGGGACTATGGGCAGCCACTACGATAAAACTTGGTGGATATCGCTCTATAACTCCCAATCTGACATTAAGTAATATCCGTTTTTATTTTAAAACGAATGATCCCGGGTTGAAAAACTTCACCCTCAATAATAATTTATTTTATTCAGTGGGCCTGAATTATTTCGACAATGTATGGCGTGTAAATGCCTACTACACAAGTGGATCGACGAGCGATTTATACAGAAGTGTGCAGGTTGACGAGCAGCCGACCCTTTCGAGCAGCATTCAGTTCCGCCCATCATACGAAAACTACTTTTTCAACCGAAAAGTCAAAATCAGCGCATATCTGAACTATGCTTACTACATGCCTTCCGGCCGCGAAAATATTTCGTACAATCTTAAATACGATCAATTTCTGAAAAATGGTTGGAACATTTCGGTAAGCGGATTTATGTACACCAACGTGCGCGTACTCGACGATGAAAATGGACGCGTATCCACCAAAGATTTGAATATGGTTGTGGGTATTTCGAAAGCATTTAATATGCAACAACCACGACTAAAGTACCACAATCTGAAAGCAGTTTTTTACAACGACCTAGATGGCAACCGCAGCAAATCGGATAATGAACCGCCTGTATCAGATGTTTTGGTAACGATAGAAAAAGATCAGCTGAAGCAAAATGAAGCAAGTACAATTCCGGAAATAAAACTGATTTCGGATGTTCATGGCGAAATTCAGATCGACAATCTGCCGCGCGACCATTATCAGTTGAACTTTTCACCACTTTCGAATCTGGAATACCTGTATTTCCTGAACGGAACGGAACAGGATTATTATAACCAACGAAACAACACCATTTACATACCATTAGCCGAAAGCTATAAAATTAAAGGTCGCATAATCCTGGTACGTGACCCTAACAGTTCCGAAGGAAAAATTGAACTTAGCGGAGTACGTGTAACTGCCAAAGGTAGTAACGGCGAAAATTACTCTGTATTGACCGACAATAACGGAGGTTTTATTCTGAGCGTACCAAATGCCGACAAATACACGGTAAAAGTCAACAATGTTTTTGGTGAATATTTTCGTATCGACAACGACGAAATAAGAGTACAATTCACTCAGAATAAAACAATAAACGTCGATTTTGTATTTGTGGAAAAACAACGCGAAATACAATTTGACAACAGCAACCAGCTATACAAATTTAACAGTATCGGCAATCCTTAATTCCGCTTACCCGTCAAGCAACACTCTCAAAAAAAATACCCTTAAAAAATCTTATTGCAATTTGAATGACTTGAATGGGTGAATTAAATTTCCTATCTTTGCCATTCGGTAAAAAATGCAGACACATTTTGCAATCAAATTGTTTAGCAGACAATTACCTCTTTACCCGTTTTAACATAACACGGACAGGTATTTTAAAAGCTTTCAAGAAAAAGCAGTATCGAAAAAACACAGATAAAAAAATTCAACAGATGGGCAGAATAATTTCATTAG
>JAYRXP010000067.1:0-3803 GCA_041917395.1 Paludibacter sp. | reverse complement strand
CTGTTTAACGGAGTAAAACTGAAGGCTGAAACCTCGAGTTTCGACGCTCTGGTAACTACTTCATTAAGGCTCTCCTTTTCTTTCGAAAGTTGCTCAACAGTTTGCGAAGCTTCGCTGTAACGACGTTTCACTTCCGAATTTTCCGTTTTAAGAACCTTATTTTCAGCATTTAGTGTATCAATCTGATTTACATAATGAACCAGAAGCTTACGAACTGAGGCTAATTCTTTTTTAAGTTCGGCTATTCGGCGTGCATTTGTCGATTTCGTTACGCGCAATTCATCGAGCAACTGATGCATTTTAACCTTCTGATCTTCAAGTAGTTTAAAAAGAGAATCGTTTTTAATATTTGAAGTATAACCATCAAATTCGGTCGCCATGTCCTGAAATTCACGCTCAACCTGCTGTTTCTCAAAATTCATCATTTCAACCACTTCGGCAACTTCGGCTTCTTTCTGTTTTGTTCGGTTAATAAGATAAAAAACGGCTATGATGAGTGCTACAATAAGCGCAACCAACACCGAAATAATAATCACATTGTTTTTTTTCATCTCAAAAAAATATAAATACGGAGGTTAAAAATTCATGTTTACAACAATGGTATTACTTTTTCAAGTTTAATACCACGCGATCCCTTTATAAGGATATAGTTATCAGTAATTTTTAAGTTTTCTATCGACTGAATGAGAGCATCAACGGTATCGAAACAAGCAAAATTATTTTTTGTTTGAGCAAATAGTTTGCCAACCAGCCACACATGCTGCAACTTATAACTTTCGAGCAAATTCACAATAGCCTGATGCTCATTTTCGGAATGCTCGCCAAGCTCAAGCATATCGCCCAAAATCAGCAATTTATTGTCAACCTGCATTTCGCCAAAATTGACAACTGCTGCGCGCATACTCGTTGGGTTGGCATTATAAGCGTCTACAACCAGCTTATTTCGCTCTGTAATAGTGAGTTGCGAACGATTATTCTGTGGCGTATATTCCTCCAGGCCAGCTTTGATTTCAGCATTATTCATCCCGAAAAAATGACCAATAGTAACAGCAGCCAACACATTTTCGGCGTTATAAGTACCTATAAGTTTGGTATCTACCGTAAAACGATCGGTTTCGTTTGTAAAGCAGTCCATTTTCAAAAATGGAGAGCATGAAAGAATTTTGCCCGTAACTAAATTATTTTTTGGAGCCGATTCGATACTGAATTTGCAAAACCTATCGTCATTTTCGAAACCGGACTTAAACGCCATTTCGCTTAAATGCTCATTATCAGCGTTTATAAATATCTTTTTCCCATTTGTAAAAATGTTCTGGTAAAGTTCCGATTTCGTCTTCTTGACTCCTTCGAACGAACCAAAACCCTCGAGGTGTGCTTTACCCACATTGGTTATGATTCCATAATCGGGACAGGCAATTTCAGCCAGAAGTTTAATATCGCCCGGATGGCTTGCCCCCATTTCAACTATAGCCATTTCGTGTTCAGGAAGTAGTTGAAGCAATGTTAAAGGCACTCCGATATGATTATTGAGATTTCCCTGCGTGAAAAGTACGTTGTGTTTTTTAGTTAAAACAGCAGCAATCAGCTCTTTCGAAGTAGTTTTACCATTTGTTCCGGTTATTCCTATTATGGTTGTCCCAAGTTGCCGGCGATGATAGTTAGCAAGCTGTTGCAGCGTTTCGAGCACATCGTTTACCAAAATAAAACGCTCATCAACGGCATATTCGCTTTGATCAACGAGAGCATAAGCAGCACCGTTTTCCAACGCCTGCAAGGCAAATGTATTCGCATTGAAATTATCGCCCTTCAACGCAAAAAACAAACATCCTGCCGGACAATTGCGGCTATCGGTTGAAATTTTCGGATGAACCTTAAACAGCGAATAAATATCTGAAATAGACATGTTTAATTAATTGACTTTTAATAGTTTTTTCAGAACTGATATACAAGCGAAACGTACCATCCTTTTTGGAAAAGCAGCTTGCTTGTATCAATCTTGTTGATGCTGTTTATGCCAAAATCATATCCTCCTTTGAGTTTATAATTTTTGAACTGCATACCACCACCAACAGAAATCTGAAAATTAATGCGTTGTATAACCGACCTTGTGTATAAATCGTTGTCTTTGTAGGCTGCAGAATTGATTCCTGTGAAGGTTTTCATAGCATCAGACATAACAGCTGTAATCTTTTGAGGTTGAGCGAGTCCAACAGCAATGTTAGGTCCTGCAAAACCGAAAAATTTAAAGTTTTTAGAAACCGGAAGCGAATACTGAACCTGAACAGGTATCTCAAGCGCATGTCCGAAAGTTTTATAATTTACCGAGTCGGTTGCTGAATAATACTGCGTTTTATCTGAATAAACCAATGAATAAAGTGCTCCGGTAAGCAAACTGAAATTGTTTTTTAAATCAAATTCGGCATTTCCACCCAAGCGCACTCCATTGAAATAAGTCTTGCTGAATTGTGAACCCGAACGTACAGGCTGAATATAGCCCGCTTCTATCCCGTATTTTTGTGCTATCACACTTACACTTACCACCGAAAAAACAAAAAGCAAACTGATTTTAAATAGTTTATTCATTATAAGATATTTTATTAATACTTTAATCTACTGTTATACAACATTTTAATTATAAAAACATAATTTTCGGGAACAGTTGACAAAGATACATTAAAAAAATGATTTTTAATTCTGCAAATAATACTCTTTGCCTATAAATAACGCTTTTTTACTGAATAAATTTTAAAATACGGATTCTGTAAGTCTCATTTTATGCAATCATTATTTTGATTAACTTTGCAAATAGAAAAAAAACAGGACTTCTGAGTTCTAAAAATCTGAAAATAAATAACATGATAGTTTGTATTGCTGAGAAACCGAGTGTAGCGCGTGATATTGCTGAAATTTTGGGGGCTAAAAACCGAAAAGATGGTTACATGGAAGGAAACGGTTATCAGGTGACATGGACTTTCGGTCATTTATGCGGACTGCTCGAACCACACGAATATGCTCCTGAATGGAAAGCCTGGGCACTGAGCCAGTTACCAATGATTCCACAACGATTCGGAATTAAAGTAATGAACGATAGCGGAATACAAAAACAATTTAAAGTAATTGAACAACTTATTTCGTCGGCGACCGAAGTGGTAAATTGTGGTGATGCCGGGCAGGAAGGAGAACTAATACAGCGTTGGGTTTTGCAAAAAGCGCTTTGCAAATGTCCGGTGAAGCGGCTCTGGATTTCGTCGCTTACCGAAGAATCCATTCGCGAAGGTTTTAAGAAATTAAAAGACCAATCGGAATACCAATCTTTGTATGAGGCAGGTCTTTCGCGCGCTATTGGCGATTGGCTGCTCGGAATGAATGCCACCCGCCTTTACACGCTGAAATACGGCAAAAATCGTCAGGTATTGTCCATAGGTCGGGTGCAAACTCCTACCCTTGCGCTGATTGTCAATCGTCAGTTGGAGATCGAAAACTTCAAGCCGGAAGCCTACTGGGAATTAAAAACAGTCTATCGCGACACCATTTTTTCAGCCTCGAAAGGTCGGTTTTCGAGTGTGGAAGAAGGCACCGGCTTTTTGGAAAATGTAAAAAATGCCGATTTTTTTGTAACCGATATTTCCACAAAAAAAGGTACCGAATCGGCACCTAAACTATTCGATTTAACGTCTTTACAAGTAGAATGCAATAAAAAATTCGGATTTTCGGCCGACGAAACTCTAAAACTGATTCAAAGCCTGTACGAAAAGAAAGTAACCACCTATCCACGCGTGGACACAACCTTTCTGAGCGACGAT
>JAYRXP010000066.1:0-4059 GCA_041917395.1 Paludibacter sp. | reverse complement strand
ATTGACAGCAAGCAACCCCTGATTGACGAGTATGCGCCATTGTATCATGTACGAAGCGATTTGCCTCCGTTGGTATTAATTACAGGCGACCGTGAACTCGAAATGCTGGGACGTTACGAAGAAAACGCTTACTTAATGCGCATGATGAAAGTGGTTGGACACACGAAAACAAGCATTTACGAATTGGCAGGTTTTACTCACGGATCAATGTTACAACCCGGATTGTATCTGTTGGTTAATGAGGTAAATAAGTTGATTGAAAAAAAATAAAACAAAATCACATGAATTGGTTGAAGTATAAAATATTAAGTCTATTAGTGATTACGCCGTTTTTGTTTGCTGTTGCTCAATCAAAAGCAAAGCCCTTTGCGCCTATTCAGGTAGAAGCAAAAAAATGGGTAAAAGGCGACAATAATCAGCCCTGGGCATTTTACAAAACACGAATTGTTGATAATTTGGGAGGCTATACACAAACTACTGATGCCGAAAATAAATACGGAAGTTTAACAACTCTAAAAAGCAATGCTACAGGTTTTTTCAGAGTCGAAAAATCAGGAAATCGATGGTGGGTTATCGATCCCGAAGGATATTTCAATATTCAGCGTGTCATAAACGGATTCAGGAAAAGTAATTCAGAACAAAACCAAAGTTCATTTAATGCTCAGTTCGGAACGGACGAAAATTGGGTAAATGCTTCCGCCAAATTCTTTTCCGATATTCGTATCAATGGTACCGGTTCGTGGTCGACCGATTCCATAGTCAGAACTTACAACCAAAGTTCAACCAACCAAAAGTTGTCATATTCAGTGAATTTACGTATGATGGCTGCTTATGGTAAAAAACGCGGCGGTACTTATCAGTTAGCCGGAAATATCGGGTTCCCCAATCAAACCGTTTTTGTATTCGACCCCGAATTTGCAGTTTTCTGCGATTCGCTGGCAAAGGCTGAAATCACAGCGAATGCAAGCGATGCCAATCTGTTCGGCTATTTTTCCGACAATGAATTGCCTTTCGGATTGAAGAATTTAGAAGGTTATTTGACCCTGAAAAACAAAATGGATCCGGGTTTTATTGAAGCAACAAAATGGTTGAAGAATAAAGGAATTTCGGAGACACAAATTACCGACAAAGAGCGGGCAGAATTTGCAGGATTAGTTGCCGGGCGCTATTTTAAAACTGTTTCGGAAGCCATACGGAAAGCCGACCCGAATCACATGTATCTTGGTAGCCGACTACACGGAGCAGCTAAGTTTGTTCCCGAAATCCTGACCGCCGCCGGAAAGTATTGCGATGTGGTTTCGCTCAATTATTACGGCGTTTGGACACCCACTCCGGAACATTTGGCATTGTGGGATAAATGGCTGAACAAACCATTTATAATCACCGAGTTTTATACCAAAGCCATGGATTCAGGTCTCGCCAATACAACCGGAGCAGGCTATACGGTTCGGACACAAAAGGACAGAGGCTATGCATATCAGGATTTCTGTCTGGCATTGCTGGAATCGAGAAATTGCGTTGGATGGCATTATTTCAAATATCAGGACAACGACCCATCGGCTAAAGGTGTCGATCCTTCGAATGTTGACTCGAACAAGGGAATTGTGGACAATTACTACAAGCCCTATCTGGAGCTGACAAACAGTATGAAACAACTCAACGAACAGGTATATTCACTTATAAAATATTTTGATAAATAAAACAGAATCAATAAATTAAATCACTAACAATTAAATAGTACTATCATGAAAAAAATTACTTTTTTGACACTTCTGAGTGTTGTATTAAGCACTTTAAGTTTAAATGCGCAGCTTTTGCTCGAAGAAAATTTTGATTACGATGCCGGCAGAACACTTATTCTGAACCCGATAGCCAGTTCGGATAACTACGATGGCGTAACAGGCTGGTCAACGCAGAGCAATTCGGCGGCTGCTACCAATTGTTTTGATATTACAGCTACACCGCTAAATTACAACGGTTATGTAAACTCTGGTATAGGTAACGCGCTGAAATACAACGGACAAGCTGGTCAGGGTGTATTCAAGTTATTTTCGAAAAATGTGCGCAACGACTCTACCGTTTACATTTCGTTTCTCATAAATTTTCCGGCCGATGCGGTAAGTGGAGGCGATTATTTTTTGGGTATAAAAATGGAACCATCGGCTGGTAGCACTAACTGGGGAGGACGATTGTTTGCCTCCGTAAATCCGACTTATACAAACGAAGAAGTTACACTTGGAATAAACAAAATGAGTGGTGGCACCACAACCTGGGTTAATGCTACAACCGGACCATTTTTCCCTGTTAATAAAACACATTTAATGGTGATTAAATACCATGTAGGTGTACTCAACGGCACATCGGCTGCTGCCGAAGCCGGTAAATTTGATGATGTTATGGAGCTTTTTGTTAACCCGCCAACAACGGGTGTTGAACCAACTACAGCAACACTCAGACATGCCGATCCTGCTCAAAACGACTTGTATCGGTATACTTCTACAGGTTTGGTTTTTGGAGGTGCCAGAGGTTTATACTTGCGTACACCTGCAGCCGGAAATGCTCCTGCTTACACCATCGATGGCATTCGGGTTGGTCTTACCTGGGCTGATGTGATGCCTGCTCCCAATGCTTTGAAAAATGCTTCGGCCGATAATTTCTCGTTCCGTGTGGACGCGAACAAACAAATCTCCGTTTTTGCTTCTGCAAAAATGTATAATAGTTATAATTTAGTATCTTTATCCGGTCAACAATTGCTTTCCGGAACTTTAAACAATTCGAAAATCAATGCATCCACACTGAAATCGGGTGTTTATATTCTGAACTTAGTTGGTTCTGAAAAAGCATCGGCCAAAATTGTGATACGGTAATTTTCGTTTAACGACATTTGTATGAAAAAATCAATTGTGTTTTTCTGTTTTCTGGCAATAACACTTGCATTAAACGGACTTAAAGCTCAGGGCGTTACGCATAAATTGACGCCTGCCGATGACACTTATACCTACAGCGATAATACTATCAGAGGTATGGAATATGTGTTGCGCACCTATCATTCAACCGCCGGCAGTCAGTATCGTCGCATTTCGTTTCTGAAGTTTGACATATCAGGACTTTCGCCTTACATCCAATCGGTGAAGTTGCGTTTGTATTGTTCGGGCTTTGCTGCCGGAGGCGATAATGCACATCAGTTCGATTTGTATCCGGTAACGCTCAACAGCTGGGCTGAGGACGATGTTACTTTCAACAATTATCTCGAAAAATTAGGTGCCGATGTTACTTCACCGGTTTTAGCATCGTACACAGTAGCTGCCGGACAAGCGCTTTCGCCTCAATATATCGAGCTGAGTGGAACAGCACTTACGCAGATAATTGTGGACTCAATTAATGCCGGCAAGCAGTTTATTTCGTTCCGTATGCGTGAGAAGAATGTGGTTAAAAATGCCGGTAGTGCAGTTGTCGTTGAATTTCATTCCAAGGAAAACCCGAGCGGATTCACTCCCGAACTTGAAGTTACCGAAAAAGATATTGAATTGCTAAAAGCGGCAGATATAAAGGTTAATAATGTATCCGTTGCGGGTTTTGCCGAAAACACTTACAAGTATGTATATAAATTACCCTGGAACGAAACGGTGATTCCAGCTGTAAGTGCAACAGCAAAATACACCGATGGAACTACTGTAAGTGTTGTTCAGGCAACATCATTATCGGGTACAACTGCCGAAAGTACTGCAAAAGTAAGTTTGCAGCGGGGCGCCGACATTCTGACTTATTCGGTTATTTTTCAGCTTTTGCCACCACCTACCGACCCGCGATTAGCTCAAATTACGGTAGATGGAAAAACGCTGGAATTTTTCAACATGAATTCCGAGAATTATACGGTTTATTTACCTTATAGCACTACCAATGTTCCGGTAATTGCAGCGCAAACTTACGATCCGAATGCAACAGTTCAGATTGCAAATGCCACTGAAATTACACCCGACAAAACTGTTTTGAGTCGTACGGCGCAAATTACAGGCACTTCCGCCAACGGTCTGCAATCAAAAGTTTATAAGGTAGTGT
>JAYRXP010000065.1:0-6168 GCA_041917395.1 Paludibacter sp. | reverse complement strand
TGAAAGCAGACGTATTATTAGGCCTCCAGTGGGGCGACGAAGGCAAAGGAAAAGTAGTGGATGTTTTAACTCCGGGATATGACCTGATTACCCGTTTTCAGGGTGGTCCCAATGCGGGTCATACACTGGAATTTGAAGGTAAGAAATTTGTGCTTCGCTCTATCCCATCGGGAATTTTTCAGGGAAACAAAGTGAATGTAATCGGCAATGGCGTGGTGCTTGATCCGGCATTGTTCAAGGCTGAGGTAGATGCCCTCGAAACATCGGGACATCCGCTCACCGAGCGCCTGAAAATATCCAAAAAAGCACATCTGATATTGCCAACACATCGCTTGCTGGATGCCTGTTACGAGGCAGCAAAAGGAACAGGTAAAATCGGAACTACAGGCAAAGGAATCGGACCAACTTACACCGATAAAGTTAGCCGCAACGGTCTCCGCGTGGGCGATTTGCTGAATAATTTCGAAGAAAAATACAAAATAGCTACCGACCATCACAAACAAATTCTGCAACAACACAATTTTGAATACGAACTCGAAGAACTTGAAAAGGTTTGGTTCGAAGGTGTTGAGTGTATCAAACGTTTTGAACTGATTGATAGCGAGCATTTTGTAAATAGCGCGCTCCGCGAAGGTAAAAAAGTTCTGGCTGAAGGTGCTCAGGGTACAATGCTCGATATTGATTTTGGTTCGTATCCTTTTGTAACTTCGTCCAACACAATTTGTGCAGGTGCATGTACCGGACTTGGTGTGGCACCCCGCAATATTGGCGAAGTGTATGGTATTTTTAAGGCGTATTGCACACGCGTGGGAAGTGGTCCTTTCCCGACAGAGTTGTTTGACGAAACGGGTGATGCTATGCGCAAAATCGGTTTTGAATTTGGTTCGGTTACAGGTCGCCCCCGCCGTTGTGGCTGGATAGATTTAGTTGCGCTGAAATATGCGGTTATGATAAATGGCGTTACGCAACTTATTATGATGAAGAGTGATGTAATGGATGGTTTTCAAACCATTAAAGCCTGTGTTGCCTATAAAATCGATGGTGTTGAAACCGAGCAATTCCCGTTCGATCTGAACGATGGTGCTGAACCGGTATATGTGGAAATGCTGGGCTGGAATACGGATATGACCAAAATGCAATCGGAAGATGAATTCCCGGAAGAATTTAACAACTATCTGAATTTCCTTGAAGAAGAATTACAGGTGCCGATAAAAATAGTTTCAGTAGGGCCGGACAGAGCTCAAACCATTGTTCGGTACAATGATTAATTGAAACGTATAAAACTAAAACGCCCCTGAAACAAATTGTTTCAGGGGCGTTTTACTATAAACTAAATCTTACAGCGTTTTCTTTACTTCAGTTTCTTCAAAACTTTCGATCATATCACCTACACGGATATCGTTGTAGCCTTTAATGTTCAGACCGCACTCGTAGTTGGTACCCACTTCTTTAACATCTTCCTTGAAGCGTTTCAGAGAATCCAGTTCGCCGGTGTAAACCACAATGCCGTCGCGGATAATGCGTACTTTGTTGGTACGTTTTACTTTACCTTCACGCACTAAGCAACCGGCAATAGTTCCCACTTTGGTAATTTTGAATACTTCCAGAATTTCGATAGTTGCAGTAACCTCTTCTTTGATCTCGGGTGAAAGCATACCTTCCATAGCCGCTTTGATTTCTTCGATAGCGTCGTAAATGATAGAGTAAAGACGAATGTCGATTTCTTCTTTTTCTGCCATCTTGCGTGCCGACGAAGTAGGACGAACCTGGAAACCGCAGATAATTGCATTCGAAGCGGCTGCAAGTAATATATCCGAATCGGAAATTGCACCAACTGCCTTGTGAATAACATTTACCTGAATATTTTCGGTAGATAACTTCAGTAACGAATCCGAAAGTGCTTCCACCGAACCGTCTACGTCTCCCTTTACAATTATGTTCAATTCTTTGAAATCGCCCAAAGCAATACGACGACCCAGTTCGTCGAGCGTAAAATGCTTTTTGGTACGCAGGCTTTGTTCGCGTTGTAACTGTTCACGTTTGTTGGCAATTTCACGGGCTTCCTGTTCGGTAGCCATCACGTTGAAATTGTCGCCGGCCTGTGGTGCTCCGTTCAAACCGAGTATTAGTACCGGTTCAGCCGGACGAGCAGACTTAATACGTTGATTTCGTTCATTGAACATGGCTTTAATCTTGCCAAAATGTGTTCCGGCAAGAACTACGTCACCCTGATTCAATGTGCCATTCTGAACAAGTACCGTCGATATATAACCACGTCCCTTGTCTAATTCCGATTCAATAACCGAACCAACAGCACGTCTGTTTGGATTCGCTTTCAGTTCAAGCAATTCGGCTTCGAGAAGTACTTTTTCGAGCAATTCCTCAATTCCTTTACCATGTTTGGCCGATATATCCTGCGATTGGTATTTTCCACCCCAGTCTTCCACCAGGTAGTTCATGCCTGCCAGCGTTTCCTTTATTTTTTCGGGGTTAGCACCCGGTTTATCTACTTTATTGATTGCAAAAATCATTGGAACATTGGCGGCGGCAGCGTGATTTATTGCCTCAATGGTTTGAGGCATCACATTGTCGTCGGCAGCCACAATGATAATGGCAATGTCGGTAACTTTTGCTCCACGTGCACGCATCGCTGTAAATGCTTCGTGACCCGGAGTATCAAGGAATGTGATACGCTGACCATTTTCGAGCTTAACGTTGTAAGCTCCAATGTGCTGCGTAATTCCACCGGCTTCACCGGCAATCACATTTGTTTTACGTATATAGTCGAGCAATGACGTTTTACCGTGGTCAACGTGTCCCATAACCGTAACGATTGGTGCGCGTGGTTCCAAATCCTCTTCAGAATCGGCCTCCTCTTCGCCAATAGCTTCAACCACATCTGCACTCACAAACTCGGTACTGAAACCAAATTCATCAGCCACGATTTTGATGGTTTCAGCATCCAAACGCTGGTTGATAGACACCATCATGCCGATACTCATACAAGTTCCAATAACCTGATTTACCGAAACGTCCATCATGATGGCTAATTCGCTAACGGTTACGAATTCGGTGAGTTTCAATACGCTTTCTTCGTCACGTTCGCGCTGAGCCTGTTCCTGCTGTCTTGCGCGGTCAGTGTCACGTTTATCACGACGGTATTTTGCTCCTTTCGTTTTTTTATTTCCACTCGCCAGCCGGGCCAGTGTTTCTTTTATCTGCTTCTGAACTTCTTCTTCGTTTACAGCCGTTTTAAGTGGCTTTTTAAACTTGTTGTCCTTGTTTGGTTTGCCAACATTCGAGCCGCCTGATCCGGATTGAACCGGTTTTTTGATAAAAGAAGGATCGCCACCACCTTGTTGAACTTTGTTGATGTCGATTTTATTCTTATTAATGCGTTCGCGTTTTTCTTTCTTAACGCCGCCTGAAGTATCATCCGAAGGTTTTGAAGATAACTGAAGTGTCTTTTTTCCAAGCTCAACTTTGTTCTTTTCTTCGCGTTCCTTGCGTTTTTGTTCTTTTGTTTTTGGTTTCGGGCGTGTGCTCTGATTTAAGAGATTCAAATCAATGCTTCCGACAACCACCGGACCTTTATCGAGTACAGGGCGTCCCAGTGAGAAAATTTCATCCTCCTTTTCTGTTTCTGTATCAACACTGGTGTCCTGAACTTCAGCCACAACGGGTTTAACAGGCTCTACTTCCTTTTCCGGAGTTTTCACTTCGGGTTTCGGGGCGGCAACTTCCGGTTTTAGTTCAGTTGTTTTTTTCTCCTCAACTTTGGCAGGAGTTGCTTCAACTACTTTTGCTGGTTTTTCAATAATAGCAGCCGGGGCTGGCTCTGTTTTTTCTGCCGGTTTTACCTCTGCTGCAACCTGTGCAACGGGTTCCGGTTTCGCAACCGGCTTCTCAGGAGCAATTTCCTTGTTTTCAGGTTTTGCGACAGGTGGCTCTGGTGTCTTTACTGCCGGTTTTGGTTTGTTCAGTGCATCCAAATCGATATGCCCCACGGCTTTAATCTGTGGCTTAATATCGCTCGGAATGTCTGTTTTGATAACTTCCGGTTTCGATTCCTGTTTTGGTTGCGTATAACCGTCCAAAGCAACTGTAGCAGCTTTTTCTTTTAAATGACGCTCGTTACTTAACCTTTCCGACTCCATTTTCAGAGCCATGTCTTTGTTAAATTCCTTGGCAAGCATGAGGTGTTCTTCATCGGTTAATTTTAAATTGGGATCAACCGTATGTTTATGACCTTTCTTTGCCAAAAAATCGATGGCGGTCGACATGCCGACATTTAAATCTTTACAGGCTTTGCTTAATCTTATGGACATATATAAATTATGTATTTTGTAATAAAAATGAGCAGCGAACTACCCGTTTGTAAAAAATTGATGAACGAAAATTTTCAGCTTTCTCTATTCTTCGAATTCAGCATTTAAAATTGCCAGAACTTCATCAATTGTTTCTTCTTCAAGATCGGTACGGCGTATCAAATCGTGACGTGGTATTGCCAGTACATTTTTAGCTGTATCGCAGCCGATAGCCTTAAATGCGTCGATAACCCACTGATCGATTTCATCGCTGAACTCGTCTAAGTAAATATCTTCTGAATCTTCGTCGTCGATATCGCGGTAAACATCGAGTGTATAGCCGGTAAGCATACTTGCCAGGCGAATATTTAATCCACCTTTACCAATGGCTAACGACACTTCGTCGGGTTTCAGGTACACCTCTGCTTTTTTCTCGTTCTCATTCAATCGGATCGACGAAATTTTAGCAGGGCTCAAAGCTCTCGATATAAATAAACTTACGTTGTTGGTGTAGTTTATCACATCGATGTTTTCGTTGCGCAACTCGCGCACAATGCCATGGATACGCGAACCTTTTACTCCAACGCAGGCTCCAACCGGATCAATGCGTTCGTCGTACGACTCTACGGCAACTTTTGCCCGTTCACCCGGTACGCGCGCAATGCGTTTAATGGTAATCAGTCCTTCGTGAATTTCGGGCACTTCCAGTTCGAACAAACGCTCCAGGAATACCGGCGAAATACGCGAAACAATAATTTTAGGATTGTTATTTTTATTCTCAACCATTGCCACCACAGCTCTTACGGTATCACCCTTGCGGTAGAAATCGGTAGGAATTTGTTCTGTTTTAGGCAGGTAAAGTTCGTTTCCTTCATCGTCGATAAGGAGCATTTCTTTTTTCCATACCTGATACAGTTCGGCGCTGATAATCTGACCAACTTTTTCGCTGTATTTGGCAAATACACTATCTTTCTGCAATTCAAGAATTTTTGAAGATAAAGTCTGACGCAGTGTGAGGATAGCGCGACGACCAAAGCTCAGAAAATCGACCGTATCGGTTACATCTTCACCCAGTTCGTAATCTTCATCAATCTTTTTTGCTTCTGTGAGCGAAATCTCTGTGTTCGGGTCTTCGAGTTCGTCATCTTCCACTACCACACGGTTGCGGTAAATTTCGAAGTCTCCCTTGTCGGGGTTGATAATCACGTCGTAATTATCGTCGCTTCCAAACATTTTGGTGATAACGCTTCGGAACGATTCTTCCATAACACTGATTAAAGTGCTTCTGTCGATGCTTTTCAGTTCTTTAAATTCCGAAAAGGTGTCAATCAGGTTGATTGTTTCTTTTTTGCTCATAGCTTATTTAAATCTGATAATGTATTTTGTATATTTTATATCGTTGTAATTAAATGAAATATCTTCGTTTACAGTGATTTTGCGTTTCGCACCTTCGGGCTGAACTTTCTTTTCGATGCTGATTGTGAAAAAATCGTCGTTGGCCGCCGATAATATGCCACTTGTTTTGATTCCTTTCTTCGTGAGCACTTCCACCTCGTTATCAATATTTTTTTCGTACTGTTTCAGTACTTTAAACGGTTCGGTAAGTCCGGCTGAGCTTACTTCCAGTTCGAAATCTTCAGCTTCTCTGTCGAATTGCGATTCGATATGTTTGCTGAGTTCAACGCAATAGTCGAGCGAAACTCCTTCGAAAGCGTCAATCTCTACCGAAATACGGTTATCGCTGCTCACATTTACATCTACAATGTAATAGTCCGAGCCGGCGATGTAGCTGCTAACTAACTGATATATAGTCTCTTTTAAAATCATTTTAAACGGTAATTTAACAAAGAAGGGGACTGTA